>JBDTNU010000166.1:0-7474 GCA_039933535.1 Caldimonas sp.
GAACAGGTCTCCGGAAGCGCCCGCCGGCACCGTGATCTGCAAGCTCGTGCCGACCTCGAAGGGCGTGCCGTTGGCGCCGAACCTGCCGATCAGCGAGTTGCACGGCAGGCCAGGGCCGGGCGCGTCCGACGGGCTGGCGCAGCCGCCCAGGCCGGCCGGCGTCACGACGCAGTTCTGCGATGAAGGGCAGCCGCCGGTCCAGTAGTTCATGGTGCCGGTGGTCGTGATCGAGAGTTGCTGCCCTGGCGTGACCGCGAGCCCGGTGTCGGTCCACGGCTGCGTCAGGATGACATTGACGGTGGTGCTGGCGAACTTGACGTTTGCCGTTGCGGAGCCGAGCAGCGAGCCCCTGGTCGGATCGCAAGCGGAGCCGCTGAAGACCTGCACGGTCACGGTATCGGTGGTTCCGGCGGCGGGACGGGTCTCGTAGACGAATTGCGCCTGCGGGCTCGTCGAGCAATAGTCGGTCTGATGCACGCGGTTGCCGCTGCGGCCGTTGAACTCGCTGAGGTCGCCGAACTGCGTGGTCGTGGTCCAGTGGTAGCTGTAGCTGGTGGTGTCGTCGACGCCGAGCACGCTGGCGGTCAGCAAGACGGTGCCGTTGACCCCGATCGTCGTTGCCGCCGGGTTGAGCGCGATCTTCTGCTGCAAGACGACGACGGTCCACTGATCGGCCAGGTCGGCACGGAGCAGGTCCACCGTATAGGCGCTCGAGTCGAAGACCTGGAGCACGCCGCCGGCGGCGTTGAGGATGACGTTGAACGACTTCAGGAACCCCGACATCGCGACCGGATCCAGGCCGGCTGCGACGCGTGCCTGCACGGCCTTGTCGAAGGCCTTGATCAGGATGGTGCGCAAGGTGCCCGCGCCACCCACCGTGCCCGTCAGGGCGACGCCGGCGTCGAACCACTGGCCGTGGGTGATCTTGTCGTTCACGCCGTCCACGCTCGCGATGTAGTTGAGGAAGTCGCCAGTCATGTTGGTCAGCACGTCGGCCATGAACTTGGCCTTGTCGCCGGTGCCTGCGGTGAAGTCGATGGCGCCGCTGCCGAGCACGGCGTTCGCGATCGTCGGCACCATGAAGTCCTTGAGGAAGCCGCGCAGGGCGACGTCGACCTGGCCCGTCCGCTGCTGGTCCGTCAGGTTGGCGACGGCGCCGAGGAACGGACCCGGGCCGACGACCGTCACCTGGTAGGTCGTCTTGTCGGAGCCGGCGACCACCGGTATGGAGACGCTGGGACCCGAGACGGCCGCGTACGCGGTGGGCTGGTTGCCGTAGTAGGCGTCCATGATGTCGGTGATCGCGCCCGTGACGCCGCCGTTGACGCCGATCACCGGCGTCAACTCGAACGCGGTCACCGTTGCCGGGTCGGCAACGTCGACGCCGCCCGTGGTGTGCGAGACGCGGTCGACGTAGGCATAGGCGCGGCGCCGGAAGCTGTTGGTGAGGTGCATGGCGAAGGGCGGGTCCTGCAGCACATCGATGCCGCTTTGCGGCCCCGGCGTGATGGCGATGCCGAGCGCGTGCGCCCGGGTCGCCGCGGCCGCCATCTGTGCGGCACCGTAGGTCGCGTTGGCGAACGTGGCCAGCGCCTGGGTCAGCGCTGGGTCGGCTTGCGCGAAGGCGTCGACGCTGCGTACCAGCTCGCCCTGTACGGTCGCCGTGAGGGCGTCGATGCCGGGTGCCGTCGGCAGGTCGGCCATCAGCGCCTGGCGCTCGGCGTCGTTGAGCATCAGCGAGCCGCCGAGCGCGAAGTAGGCGAGGACTTGCGCCGTGGTCGCGGCGCTGATCGTCGTGTGCGTCGCATCGATCCAGCCCATCAGCATCGGCGTGCCGGCCGGGCTCAGCGCGATGGCGAGTTGTTCTTCGTTGTCGTAGCGGGAGACGGTCACGGTCCCCGAGGCAGCTGGCGTTGCGGCCCCGACCGAGGTCAGCACGGACAGCTTGTCGGGCGTGAGGCCGACCCCGGCAGGCACGACGACCATGGCGGTGCCTGCGCTTGCAGTCAGCACGGGGATCACTGCGCTGGGGGCCGATGCGCCGTCGCCACCGTCGCCTCCACCTCCGCCGCAGGCGGAGAGGAAGAGCGCGCCGGCGAAGGCGAGGCCGCACAGAGCGCGAGGCAAGCAACGGGGGGGATGGCGGACGGACATGATGGAACTCCTGCTGTGACGATGTGACTGCACTCTAGAAACGTCACCGTCACCGCGGCGTCACCGGCGCCGATCGAGGAACGCGGTCGGCGGCGCCTGGCGCGGGGTCATCAGCGCTTGGCGGCGGCGCGGAACGGTCATAGCTGCAATCGCGGTCGTGCTCGATCATGTCGGGCTGGCGGCCGCTCCCGCCGCAGCGCGAGCACGTGAGGGTGCCGCCGAGCAGCCCGTCGGGCGCATAGAACAGGATCTGCCGCCCCTGCGCTGCGAGCACCGGGCTTGCAGCGACAGCAGGGTTCCGGATCTCCGCCATGGCGATCTCCTTGCGGTTGCCCGTCGCGATCATTGGAGGGTGGTGGTCCACGAGCCGGGTGTTGTCGGGACAGTCGGTGTCGACCGGTTCGGTCGGTGCCTCGGTGGCGTGGCGGTCGGGCATGGCGGCTCCTCGGTGTGACGGTCTGCACGCACTCTAGAAATCGCAGCGTCACCGCAGCGTCACCGCTGCAACGGTGCAGCGTCGCGCCGGCATACTCGGTGGCTGTTCCGCCATGACCGCCATCGCCAGCGCCGACCCGCCTTCCGCCCCCGTGCAGGCCGTTCTCGACGGCGCGGCGCACGTTCTGCTCGCTGACGGCACGCGAGTCGAGCTCAACCGCAAGCAGGCCGCCGTGATCGCCTGGCTCGCCGTTCACGGCCCGACGCCGCGGGCGCGGCTCGCCGGCATGCTCTGGCCGGATGCGAACGAGGAGCGCGCGCGCGGCAATCTGCGCCAGCGCCTGTCCAGGCTGCGCCACTTGGCTGGTGACATCGTCGGCGACGACCATGGCCTTCTTACGCTGGCGCGCGATCTCGCGATTGCCACGCCCGCGCCGGGAGCGCAGTGGCTCGACGCCTTCGAATATGCCGATTGCAGCGAGTTCGCCGCCTGGCTCGACGCCGAGCGCGAGTCGCGGCATGCGACGCGCAGGCAAATGCTGCTTGCCTCGGTTCGCGCATCGGCGCAGAGCGGCGCACTCGATCAGGCGCTGGCGCAGGCCGATGAACTGCTCGCCTTCGACCGCGAGTCGGAGGAGGCCTATCGCGCCTTGATGGAGGTCTTCTACCTGCGCGGCGACCGCGCTGCCGCGATCGCGGTGTGGGACCGCTGCCGCGAGATGCTGCGCGGCCTCTACGGCGTGCTGCCTTCGGCCGCGACGCAGAGGCTGGGCCACACGATTCTCGAATCGGCGGGCAGCGCGACGACGGCCTCCGCATCGGCTGCCGCCATTCCGGTCACGGTGTTGCGGCCGCCGCGTCTGGTCGGTCGCGTCGGCATCGTCGACGCGCTCGTGTCCGCATGGCGCATCGGCAATGCGGTGTGCGTGAGCGGCGAAGGGGGTGTCGGCAAGAGCCGCGTGCTCGCCGAGTTCAGCGCAGCGATCGGGCCATGCGCCAGCGTCGCGGCGCGCCCTGGCGATGCAATGCTGCCGTATGCATCGCTGAGCCGTCTCGTGCTCGCGGCGATCGATCGCTTCCGGCCGGCGCTCGACACGCCGCACGCCGCGTTCGCAGGACGGCTGTTGACGCAGATCACGTCCGCGCTCGGCGTCGTCGAGCCCGAGCCACTGCGCACCCAGTACGAACGCGACGAGGCCATCGTCGGCCTCGCCACCCTGCTGTCGGCCTGCGTCGACCGCGGTTGCGCCGCCTTCGTGTTCGATGACCTGCAGTTCGCCGATCTGGCCAGCGTCGAGGTGCTGCAGGCGCTGGTCGAGCGCAGCACTTCGACAACCGACGCGATCTTCCCGGCGCGTCTCGCGCTCGGTAGTCGCGGCGAAGAGCAGACGGCGCGCGGTGCCGCGCTGCTCGCTTCACTGACTTCGGCGCGACGCCTGCTGCAGATCGAGCTCGAGCCCTTGGGCGAGGCTGGCGTGCTCGAGCTCATGCAGTCGCTGGACCTTCCGGGATTTGCCGCCGCCGAGATCGCGCCACGCCTGCGCCGCCAGGTCGGCGGCAATCCTGCGTTCCTGCTCGAATCGGTCAAGCTGATGGCCGCGCTCGGGAAGCTCGCCGACGCCGAGACGGTGCTGCCGGTGCCGCCGGGCATCGAGGCGGTCGTCGAGCGTCGACTCGCGCTGCTCTCGCCGATGGCGCGCCACATCGCCGAGCTCGCTGCGATCGCTGGCGAGAGCTACAGCGTCGGCCTCGCCGCGCGCGCGCTGGCGCGGCCGCTCGCCGAGCTTGGCGAGCCGCTGCGCGAGCTCGAATCACGGCAAGTGGTGTACGGCAGACAGTTCGTGCACGATGTCGTCGCGAGCGCGGTGAGGCGGACGATTCCGGCTGTCGTCGCCGAGTTCCTCGACCGCTTCGTCGCCGAACAGCTCGAGGCGGCAGGCGGCGAGCCGGCGGTGATCGCCGGCCACTGGCGCGCCTGCGCGGAATGGCGCCGCGCCGCCGACTGCTTTCGCGCCGCCGCCGACAAGGCGCGACGGTCGCTCCGCGCCGCCGAGCTGGCGCAGATGCTCGATGCTGCCGCCGAATGCTATGCCCTCTGCGGCGCGCGGGCCGAACGCTTCGTCGTCCTGCGCGAGCGCTTGAAGGTGACGACCACGCCGGACTTCGGGCGGACCTGTCGCGGCCAGCTCGACGAGCTCGCGGCTTCGGCCGGCAACGACGAGGAGCGACTGCACGTGATGGTGGCGACGGTGACCCTGGATGCCGACCGGGCCCGCTCTGACACCATCGCGATGGGCGAGGAGGGTCTGCGCCGCGCCCGCGCGCTCGGCCTCGAACAGCTCGCTTTCGATTTCGCGCATCCGCTCGCGTGGCAGTACGCCGTCGGTGGAGAGCCGGAGCGCGGGCTCGAGGCGCTCGAAGCCTGCCGAAGCTGGGTGCTGGCGCAAAGCGACCTGTTCATGCAATCGCGCTTCTACACCGCCCGACAGGGCACCTATGCGCTGTCGGACCGAATCGCCGAGGCCATCGCCGACAGCCGTCGTGCCATCGAGCTGCTGCGCACCGCGGGCGACGAGATCGAGATGCTGGCGGGCCTGGCCAATCTCGGCCTGCTTCTCGGCTGGCGCGGCGAGTTCGCGGCCGCTCGCGACGTGCTGATCGAAGGGCGCGCCCTGCGCGACAAGCTGCACGGCCGCGGCTCATCGGCGCTGATCGAGGTTCATCTTGGCAGCGCGCTGCGCGACCTGGGCGACTACCGGCAAGCGCTAGGCGTGCTCGAGACGGCGCTCGCCGAGTACCAGACGCAGCTCATCGGCGATGCCGAAATGCGCACCGACGTCGTCATCTGCGAGCACCAGTTGGCCCAGCTCTGGCTGCTGCTGGGCCAGCCGGAGCGGGCCGAGGCCTGCCTGCAGTCGGACGCGAGCGCGACGGCGCCGATGTTCCGGGCGCGACGGGCGACGCTGCGTCTGCGGGCAGCCCGCGCCCGCGGCGCAAACGATGAAGCGCTGTTGGCGAGCTCGCGCGAGCTGACGCTGGGGCTTCGCCCCTCGTTCAATCGAATGCTGGCGGAGCTCGAGCTCTGTCGCGGCGCGGAGCCACGGTGGGCCGCGGCCGAGCTGGCCATGCTCAGCGACACGCCGGCGATGAACGAGAGGCCAGGGCTGCGCATGACCGCGCTGGCGCTTCGTGCCCGTGCCCTGCGCGAGATGGGGAACCTCGGCGAAGCACGCGTGTGCGTCGAAGCCCTGCTGATCCTCGACGAGCGCTATATGCCTTACGACGCCGCGCCGCCCGACATCTGGGCCGTCGCGCACGCGGTCCTGACGCAACTCGGCGATCGCCCGCGTGCCGCAGCGCTAGCCGACAAGGCGACCGCCTGGCTGCGCGCCACTTACGCGCATGGTCTCCCCGAAGAAGCGCGCCAGACATTCCTGCGCCGGCACGAGACGAGCTGCCGCGCAATAGGAATTTCGCTGGCCTGACGGGGCGGACGCAAGCCCGTCCTGCGCCGCAAGCGAGACGGTTCAGTAGGCCAGGCCCATCGCCGCGCGCACCTCGTGCATGGTCTCGCGCGCCACCGTGCGGGCACGCTCGGTGCCGACCTCGAGGATCCAGTGCACCCGTTTCGGGTCGGCCAGGTAGGCCGCGGCGCGCTCGCGCCATGGCGCCTGCTCGCGAACGATCGCCTCGATCAGCGGCTGCTTGCAGTCGAGACAGCCGATCGCCGCGGTCGTGCAGCCGTGCACGACCCAGGCCTTGGTCTCGTCGGTCGAGTAGACCTTGTGCAGCTGCCACACCGGGCACTTCTCGGGATCGCCCGGGTTTTCGCGACGCGCCCGTGCCGGGTCGGTCGGCATGCGTCGGATCTTGCGTTCGACTTCCGCCGGCTCCTCGCGCATGGCGATGCCGTTGCCGTAGCTCTTGCTCATCTTCGCGCCGTCGAGGCCGGGCAGCTTCTTCACTTCCGTGTGCAGCGCCTTCGGCTCGTGCAGCACCGACTTGCCGGTGCCGCGGATCCAGGCGTCGAGCCGCTCGCGATCGGCGGTACCCAGCGACTTGCTTGCCTCCAGCACGCTGCGCGCGCGCTGCAGCGCTTCTTCGCCGCCTTCTTCCTGGAAGGCCTTGCGTGCCGCGTCGAACGCCTTGGCGCCGTCCTTGCCGAGCTTCTTGACGACGTTCCTGGCCAGCTCCTCGAAGTTGGGCTCGCGACCGTAGAGATGATTGAAGCGGCGCGCCACCTCGCGCGTCAGCTCGACGTGCGAGGACTGGTCTTCGCCGACCGGCACGTATGCCGCCTTGTAGATCAGGATGTCGGCGGCCTGGAGCAAGGGATAGCCGAGAAAGCCGTAGGTCGCGAGATCGCGGTCCTTGAGCTTTTCGATCTGGTCCTTGTAGGTCGGCACGCGCTCGAGCCAGCCGAGCGGCGTGCCCATCGCCAGCAAGGTGAACAGCTCGGCGTGCTCGGGCAGGCGGCTCTGGATGAAGATGGTCGCGTTGTCGGGGTCGATGCCGGCGGCGAGCCAGTCGATCACCATGTCGTAGACGTTCTTCTCGATGACGTCGCGCTCTTCGTAGTGCGTGGTCAGCGCGTGCCAGTCGGCCACGAAGTAGAAGCACTCGTAGTCGGCCTGCAGGCGCACCCAGTTCTTGAGCGCGCCGTGGTAGTGGCCGAGGTGCAGCGCGCCGGTCGGCCGCATACCGGAGAGCACGCGCTCGCGGCGCGCTGCGGGCGCGGGGACAGGGTCGTTCATCGGCGTGGTCGGCAAAGGCGCGGATTGTAGGTTCGCTGCTCCGGGTGGCCGCCGGCGCGACCTACACTTCTGCGCGCATGAAGAACATCGTCATCCTGATCTCCGGGCGCGGCTCGAACATGGAGGCGATC
>JBDTNU010000167.1:0-7427 GCA_039933535.1 Caldimonas sp.
CGCCGGTGAGGATGATGTCGACCGTGCCGAGCGTCAGGCCCTGGTTGATGTCGGATTCCTTGCCCAGGCTCGAGGCCGGGAATACCTGGATCTCGTAGCGGTCGTGAGTGCGCTTCTTGATCTCGTCGCCGGCCCACACCGACCACTTGTGATACGGCTCCGAGGTCTCGTAGACGTGCGCCCACTTGAGCTTGGTCTGGGCCTGTGCGGCCGGCGCGAACGCGAGCAGGACGCCAGCGGCTGCGGCGCAGGCGGCCAGTGACTTGAGAGCGAATCGTTTGCTGTTCATGGGTCTGTGTCTCCGTGGGTGGGGTCGTGGTCGACGAAATGGGAAACGCGTGTCGTTCAGTGCGCGTTGGTGCGTCGCCAGCTAGCGCTGAATCGCCTGTGCGAGCGGTCCATGTGCTCATCGCCCGTCGTGCCGCGCCGCCATCGTGAGCGTGCGGGTCAGGCCGTCCAGAATCGGACAGGTGGTCAGACCAGTTCAGACTACTTCGGCCGCGTTCGGCAGCTATCCGGCAAAACCCTGAAGCACCGATTCACGGCACGAACGAGCTTGAAGGCATTGCGTTTCACTCGCCCCTCGAGGCGCCGGCAAAGGCTAGGTCGCCCGAGTCGCCACGAGCACGGCGTTCGTGCCACCGAACGCGAACGAGTTCGACATCACGGCGCGCAGGCGCTCGCTCTCGCGCGCCTCGCGCAACACCAGATCGATCGCGAACGCCGGGTCTGCCGCTTCGGTGCTCGCCGTCGGCGGCAGTCGGCCGGCTCGCAAGGCGCGCAACGAGGCCAGCAGCTCGACGGCGCCGCCGGCGCCGAGCAGGTGGCCGTGGATTGCCTTGGTCGAGCTCACCGGCACGCCGCCGGCGCCGAACACGCGCGCGATCGATTCGGCCTCGGCCGCGTCGCCGGCGGTCGTCGCCGTGCCGTGTGCGTTGATGTAGCCGATGTCGCCAGGCGCGAGGCTGGCGTCGGCGAGCGCCGCCGTCATGGCGCGCGCCTGGCCTGCGGCATCGGGATTCGTGATGTGGACACCGTCGCAGTTGGTCGCGTAGCCGGCGAGCGTCGCCTCGGGCCTTCGGCCGCGTGCCGCGGCGTGCGCGGAAGATTCGAGCACGAAAGCGGCGGCCGCTTCGCCAAGAGCGAAGCCGATGCGATCAGCGGCGAAGGGCCGACACACCGCAGCGACCCGCGCCGCATCGCTGGCTGCCAACGAGGCACCGATCGGCGCCAGCACGCGCATCGCCTGCCAGCTGGCGAGCACGCCCGGCGTGAGCATCGCTTCACTGCCGCCAGCGATGGCGACATCGATCCAGCCGGCGCGGATGGCGCGCATCGCCTCGCCGATCGCGACCGCCGACGACGCGCAGGCACAGGCATAGGCGAGCGCCGCGCCGCGCGCGCCGAAAAGAAGGGCGATCTCGGCGACCGGCGCGTTCGGCATCGTCGTCACCACGCTGGTCGGACGCATCCGGCGCCGGTCGGCGTAGACGGTACGGCAGGTGGCTTCGAAGGTGGCCGCGCCTGCCATGCCGCTGCCCCAGAAGATGCCGAGCCGCTCGGGATCGAAGGTCCCGGCTTCGAGACCTGCGGCCCGCGCAGCATCGCGTGCCGCGGCAAGCGCCATGGCCGTCGCGCGGTCGAGCGGAACGCGTGACGGCGCAACTTCCGCGGTGGCGTCGAAATCGGCCGACGCGACCGGCACCGGTGGCAGATCGATTCCCGCCAGGTCGAGCGATTGAGCACGCAGTGCCGAGCGGCCCGCGAAGAGCGCGCTATCGAAGGCTTCGAGGGTATTGCCGATCGGGCTGACCACGCCCGTGCCGGTCACCGCGACCGGCGCGCCGCGTTTCGGGCTATCCGGCAGCGGCATGGCTCGCGGGCTTGGCCGCAATGGCCTCGTCCAGCAGCTGCGACAGCTGCAGAAGCGTCACGCCTGCCTGCCTCGGGTCGAGCTTGTCTTCGGGAATGCGCACGTCGAAGCGGTCCTCGACCGCGAACACGAACTCCATGAGCGCAAGCGAATCGAGGCCGATCTGCTCGAGCGTGGTTTCCGGACGAACCTTTTCCGGGTCGATCTGGAACTTGTCCACGAGCACGGACGAGACGGCTTCGAAGGTGGTTCGATTCATGCGCGAGGGCAGCTGGGTGGGTGAGCGCGCATCTTATGTCCCGAGCCAGAGGCAGTGCTCGCGCCAAGGGCAGAATCGACCCCGCTCGTCTTCGAGCCTTCGCCGTGCCGCCGACCTCCCTGGACCTTCCCTTTTCCGATGCCTCGGGCGCTGCGCCGCTCGCCGAGCGCCTGCGCCCGAAGTCGCTCGACGAAGTGATCGGCCAGCAGCACCTGCTCGGGCCGGGCAAGCCCTTGCGCGTCGCCTTCGATTCGGGGCGGCTGCATTCGATGATCCTCTGGGGGCCGCCGGGCACCGGCAAGACGACGCTGGCGCGCCTGATGACAGACGCCTTCGACGCCCAGTTCATCGCCATGTCGGCGGTGCTCGGCGGCGTGAAGGACATCCGCGAAGCGGTAGAGCGCGCGCTGGCAGCGCAGGCGCAAGGGCGGCGCACTGTCGTGTTCGTCGATGAAGTGCATCGCTTCAACAAGAGCCAGCAGGACGCTTTCCTGCCGCACGTCGAGTCGGGGCTGCTCACCTTCATCGGCGCGACCACCGAGAACCCGTCGTTCGAGGTCAATTCGGCGCTGCTGTCGCGGGCCACCGTGCATGTGCTGAAGAGCCTGAGCGACACCGATCTCGCGACCCTGCTGGATCGTGCCCGTGCGCTGCTGGCGGCACCGCCGATGACCGACGCCGCAGCGACGAGGCTGATCGGCTACGCCGACGGCGACGCCCGGCGCCTGCTCAACGCCTACGAGAACCTGGTCGTCACGGCGCGCGACGTCGCCGAGATCGACGAGCGTCTGCTCGAGCAGGCGCTCGGCGAGCAGCTGCGCCGCTACGACAAGGGCGGCGAGCAGTTCTACGACACCATCTCGGCCCTGCACAAGGCGGTGCGTGGCAGCGACCCCGATGCCTCGCTGTACTGGTTCGTGCGCATGATCGACGGCGGGGTCGACCCACGCTACGCGGCGCGCCGGCTGGTCCGGATGGCGAGCGAAGACATCGGCCTGGCCGACCCGCGCGCGCTCCGCCTCGCCCTCGATGCCGCCGAGACCTACGAGCGACTCGGCTCGCCGGAGGGCGAGCTGGCGCTGGCCGAAGCCGTGATCTACCTGGCCATGGCGCCCAAGAGCAACGCCGTCTACACCGCGTTGGGTGCGGCCCGCGCCTTCGTCAAGGCGGACCGCACCCGCCCGGTGCCCTTGCGCCTGCGCAACGCGCCGACCGCCTTGATGAAGAATCTCGAATACGGCAAGGGCTATCGCTACGCCCACGACGAAGCCGGCGGCTTCGCTGCCGGCGAGCGCTACTGGCCAGACGACCTCGACCCGCCGCGTTTCTACGAGCCGGTCGCGCGCGGCCTCGAAATCCGCATCGGCGAGCGGCTCGCCGAGTTGCGTGCCCTGAACGACGGAGCGAAACCCAAGCCCGATTGACGCGGTTCGTCTCTCGGGCTCATCCCCATATGCCTGGCCGGGGTTTTGCTACTAGAGTCGGGCAGCTCACGGGGAGGCCTCGACGGCCGGTCCATGGAAACATTCATCCAGCAGATCATCAACGGCCTGGTGCTCGGCAGCGTCTACGCGCTGGTCGCCCTCGGCTACACGATGGTCTACGGCATCATCAACCTGATCAACTTCGCGCACGGCGAGGTGCTGATGGTCGGTGCCCTGACGAGCTGGACGGTCGTCACCGCACTCGCCGGTTTCGGCCTGCCGGGATGGGTGCTGCTGCTGCTCGGGCTGATCGCCGCCGTCATCGTCTGCTCGGTGCTCAACTTCACGATCGAGAAGATCGCGTATCGGCCCCTGCGCAACGCGCCGCGCCTGGCGCCGCTGATCACCGCCATGGGCATGAGCCTGCTCCTGCAGACGCTGGCCATGATCATCTGGAAGCCCAACTACAAGTCCTTCCCGATCCTGCTGCCGAGCGAGCCCTTCGTGATCGGCGGCGCCGTCATCAACACCATCCAGATACTGATCCTGGTCACGACCGCGATCACGCTGAGCGGCCTGATGTACCTCGTCAATCGCACCAAGCTGGGCCGGGCCATGCGCGCCACCGCCGAGAACCCGCGCGTCGCCGCGCTGATGGGCGTGCGTCCGGACACCGTGATCTCGGCCACTTTCGTCATCGGCGCGGCGCTGGCTGCGCTGGCCGGCGTGATGTATGCGGCCAACTACGGCTCGGTGCAGCACACGATGGGCTTCCTGCCTGGCCTCAAGGCCTTCACTGCCGCGGTCTTCGGCGGCATCGGCAACCTGGCCGGCGCCATGGTGGGCGGCGTGCTGCTCGGCCTGATCGAATCGCTGGGCGCGGGCTACATCGGCATCATCACTGGCGGTGTGCTGGGCAGCAACTACCAGGACATCTTCGCCTTCATCGTTCTCATCCTCGTGCTCACCCTGCGGCCGCAAGGCCTGCTCGGTGAACGCGTGGCGGATCGAGCCTAGCGGAGGCGCGCGTGCACGACCTCTTCAGACGCAACAAGCTCGCCGCCGTCATCGTCGCGGCGGTGCTGCTGCTCATACTGCCTTTCATCGTGCAGATGGCCGGTAACGCGTGGGTGCGCATCATCGACATCGCGTTGCTCTACGTGCTGCTCGCGCTCGGCCTGAACATCGTCGTCGGCTACGCTGGCCTGCTCGACCTCGGCTACGTCGCCTTCTATGCGATCGGCGCCTACATGCTGGGCCTGCTCGCCTCGTCGCAGCTCACCGACACATTTCCTGCGATCGCGGCGATGTTCCCGAATGGCCTGCACACGCCGTGGTGGGTGGTCATCCCGCTCGGCGCGGTCGTCGCCGGGGCGGCAGGTGTGCTGCTCGGTGCGCCTACGCTGAAGCTGCGCGGCGACTACCTCGCCATCGTCACGCTCGGTTTCGGCGAGATCGTTCGCGTGTTCATGAACAACCTCGACGCGCCGATCAACATCACGAACGGCCCGAAGGGCATCTCCGGCATCGACGAGATCTCCATCTTCGGCGTCAGTCTCGGCAAGACGGCGCACTGGTTCGGGCTCGAGTGGCCCAAGGTCACCAACTACTACTTCCTGTTCCTGGCGCTCGTCATCTTCGCCGTGATCATCTGCTCGCGGCTCGAGCGCAGCCGGATCGGCCGCGCCTGGATGGCAATACGAGAAGACGAGATCGCCGCCAAGGCAATGGGCATCAACACGCGCAACCTCAAGCTGCTCGCGTTCGGCATGGGCGCCACCTTCGGCGGCGTGTCGGGCGCGATGTTCGCGTCCTTCCAGGGCTTCATCTCGCCGGAGTCGTTCAGCTTGCAGGAGTCGATCATCATCGTCGCCATGGTCGTGCTCGGCGGCATCGGCCACCTGCCCGGCGTCATCGTCGGCGCGCTGCTGCTCGCCGCGCTGCCCGAGGTGCTGCGCTACGTCGCCAGCCCGTTGCAGAACATGACCGGGGGCAGGCTCGACGCCTCGATCCTGCGCCAGCTCCTCGTCGCGCTGGCCATGATCGGCATCATGCTGGCGCGGCCGCGCGGCCTCTGGCCGTCACCCGAGCACGGCAAGTTCGCACCGGCGGCGCGCAAGGCGCCTGACGATCCTTCCGTGCCACAGCCGAACAATCCGGATGTGAGCGAGGTCACCAACGAGTCCCATCCGAGCGGGACGCGGCATGCCTGAGGTCATGAACGCTGAGCCCGTGCTCAAGGTCGCCGGCGTGTCGAAGCGATTCGGCGGCCTGCAGGCGCTGTCGGACGTCGGCATCACGATCCAGAAGGGCCAGGTCTATGGCCTGATCGGCCCCAACGGTGCCGGCAAGACGACCTTCTTCAACGTGCTGACCGGTCTCTACACGCCCGACTCGGGCAGTTTCGAGCTCGGCGGCAAGCCCTACAAGCCGACTGCAGTGCACGAGGTCGCGAAGTCGGGCATCGCGCGCACGTTCCAGAACATCCGCCTGTTCTCCGACATGACCGCGCTCGAGAACGTGATGGTCGGCCGCCACGTGCGCACCCGTTCCGGCCTCGTCGGCGCCGTGTTCCGCACCTCGAGCTTCAAGGCCGAAGAAGCCGCGATCGCCAGCCGCGCCCAGGAACTGCTCGACTACGTCGGCATCGGCGGCTTTGCCGACTACAAGGCACGCACGTTGAGCTACGGCGACCAGCGCCGGCTCGAAGTGGCGCGCGCGCTGGCCACCGATCCCAAGCTGATCGCCCTCGACGAGCCGGCCGCCGGCATGAACTCGACCGAGAAGGTGACGCTGCGTGCCCTGATCGACCGGATCCGTAAGGACGGGCGCACCATCTTGCTGATCGAGCACGACGTGAAGCTTGTCATGGGCCTGTGCGACCGCGTCACGGTGCTCGACTACGGCAAGCAGATCGCCGAAGGCACACCGGCCGAAGTACAGAGCAACGAGAAGGTGATCGAGGCCTATCTCGGCGCCGGTCATGCTGCCCATTGAGACTCCGCTAAGACCCATGGCAACCCCTGCGATGCCCGCTGCCACCGGCAAGGTACTGTTGCGCGTGACCAACCTGCGCGTTGCCTATGGCGGCATCCAGGCCGTCAAGGGCGTTTCATTCGAGGTCATGGAAGGCGAGCTGGTGAGCCTGATCGGTGCCAACGGCGCCGGCAAGACCACCACGCTCAAGGCCGTCACCGGTACCCAGCCGTCGGCCGGTGGCGAGATCGAGTTCATGGGCAGGAGCACGCGCGGCCAGGGGCCGTGGCATCTTGTCGAGCAGGGCCTGGTGATGGTGCCGGAAGGGCGGGGCACCTTCACCCGCATGACGATCACCGAGAACCTGCAGATGGGCGCCTTCGTGCGCAACGACGTCAAGGAGATCGCCGCCGACATCGACCGCGTGTTCGGCATCTTCCCGCGCCTGAAAGAGCGTCGCAACCAGCTCGCCGGAACCATGAGCGGCGGCGAGCAGCAGATGCTGGCGATGGGGCGGGCCCTGATGGCGCGGCCCAAGGTGCTGCTGATGGACGAGCCTTCGATGGGACTGTCGCCGATCATGGTCGACAAGATCTTCGAGGTCGTCAACGACATCCACCAGCAGGGCACGACCATCCTGCTGGTCGAGCAGAACGCCAGCCGCGCTTTGCAGCTCGCCTCGCGGGGCTACGTGATGGACTCCGGCGAAGTGACGATGACCGGCGACGCCAAGCAGCTGCTGGCCGATCCGAAGGTCAGGGCGGCCTACCTCGGCGAGTGAGACGCTCGCCTCGAGGCGAGCGCTACCCCTTGTTCTTGTTGTAGACGTCGACGAAAACGGCGGCGAGCAGCACCAGGCCCTTGATCACCTGCTGGTAGTCGATGCCGATGCCGA
>JBDTNU010000168.1:0-7401 GCA_039933535.1 Caldimonas sp.
TTCGACGTGAGATCGCGGTAGCGATAGGTGATGGTCTGGCCGGGGTGCGGTGGATCGCGGCGCAACGCATCGGTCAGGCCGCTGCCGACCAGAAAGCGCCTGCCGTCGGGCGCCTCGACCTCGAGCGCACCGACCAGACCGCGGTACTTGCCGGTGCCACTGCGATGCGCGATGACGACCGCTTCGGCATCGAGATGCGGTTTCAACTTCATCAACACATCGCCGCGCCCCGTGACGAAGGGTGCCGACGCCAGGTGCAGCATCAAGCCTTCGCCGCCTGCAGCGACCACCGACTCGAATCGGCTCTGCAATTCGGCGCGATCCTTGACCCGTGTTTGCGGCGCCGCGACCAACTGCGCAGAGCCCGAGCGGGCGACAAGCTCGCGCAGGCGTTCGGCGCGCTCGGCGAAGCTGCCTCGACCGCCCGGCATCTCGAAGACCATGTAGCGAACGCCGGACCAGTCGGCTTCGCGCGGCGACGCCGTACGAACGATGCCCGAAAGCGCCTCGAAGCGGCCGCGACCGAGCCAGAGCTCGCCGTCGACAGGCTCGCCGGGCAGCGAGGCAAGGAACGAGCGCGGCGCCGAGACTTCGCGACCGCTGCGGTGGCGCAACACGCGGCCATCCCACACCGCCCGCACGCCGTCGTACTTCTCGCTCACGAGGCACACGGCCGGGTCGACCTGGCCGGTGTAGACACTCGCCAGAAGCGGCAGCGCGCTCGAATCGGCGCTCGAAGCCGATCCCGGCCGCGCAATCGCCCAGGAAGGGAGCACCGTCGCGCCAGCGGAGAGGATCAGGCTGCGGCGCGCGCAGAAATTCGAGGGCTTGGACACGACCGACCTCCGGGCTAACGCCCCTGTGACGAAGGCGCCGATGCTCCCTGTGCCCGGTCGCGAAGTCGAGAGCCCCCGTGGAGTGCACCCTCCCCCGATCGAGCGAAACATCGGAGCGAGACATCGCTTTCTATAATCGATCGATGCCTTCTCGCCGCCTGGTCCTCGCATGAAACCCGACTTCGAACCGCGCGAGATCGAGCAACGGGCGCAAGCGGCATGGACGGCGGGCGATGTCTACCGGGTTCGCGAAGATGCGAACCGCCCCAAGTTCTACGCCTGTTCGATGCTGCCTTACCCGAGCGGGCTGCTGCACATGGGCCACGTGCGCAACTACACCATCAACGACATGATGGCGCGGCACCTGCGCATGACCGGCATGAACGTGCTGATGCCGATGGGCTGGGACGCGTTCGGCCTGCCGGCCGAGAACGCGGCGATGAAGAATGGCGTGCCGCCGGCGAAATGGACCCGCCAGAACATCTCCGCGATGAAGCGGCAGATGCAGGCTATGGGCCTGGCCATCGACTGGAGCCGCGAGATTGCGACCTGCGACCCGAACTACTACAAGTGGAACCAGTGGCTGTTCCTGAAGATGCTGGAGATGGGCATCGCCGAGCGGCGCACCCAGATCGTCAACTGGGATCCGGTCGACCAGACGGTGCTTGCCAACGAGCAGGTCGTCGACGGCCGCGGCTGGCGCTCCCAGGCGCTCGTCGAAAAGCGCGAGATCCCAGGCTACTACCTGAAGATCACGAAGTACGCCGAGGAATTGCTCGAGTGCGTGAAGACCGGCCTGCCCGGCTGGCCGGAACGCGTCAAGACGATGCAGGAGAACTGGATCGGCAAGAGCGAAGGCGTTCGCTTCGCCTTCCCGCACACGATCCGCGGCGCCGACGGCGACCTGATCGGTGGCGGCCGTCTCTACGTCTTCACCACGCGCGCCGACACGGTCATGGGCGTGACCTTCTGCGCCGTCGCGCCGGAGCATCCACTGGCGCTGCACGCCGCGGCGTCGCGGCCGGAGTTGGCGGCCTTTCTCGAAGACTGCAAGACCGGCGGAACGACCGAGGCCGAGCTCGCGACGCAACAGAAGAAGGGCATGGACACCGGCCTCTTCGTCGAGCACCCGCTCAGCCACGAAACGATCCCGCTCTGGGTCGGCAACTACGTGCTGATGGGTTACGGCGACGGCGCCGTGATGGGCGTGCCGGCGCACGACGAGCGCGACTTCGAGTTCGCCAAGCAGTACGGCATCGACCTGCTGCAGGTGATTCACGTCGACGGCCAGCACTTCACCTACGACCACTGGCAGGCCTGGTACGCCGACACCGAGTGCGGCATCACCATCAACTCCGACAATTACAGCGGCCTGGCCTACGAGGCGGCCGTCGACGCGGTCGCTGCGGCGCTCGAGCATCGGGGCCTGGGCGGCAAGCAGACGGCCTGGCGGCTGCGCGACTGGGGCGTCAGCCGGCAGCGCTACTGGGGCACGCCGATCCCGATCATTCACTGCGACACCTGCGGCGTCGTGCCGGTGCCGGAGAAGGACCTGCCGGTCGTCCTGCCCGAGGACCTGATCCCCGATGGCAGCGGCAACCCGCTGAACAAGTGCGCCGCTTTCCTCGATGTCGCCTGCCCGAAATGCGGCCGGCCGTCGCGCCGCGAAACCGACACGATGGACACCTTCGTCGACAGCGCGTGGTACTTCATGCGCTACTGCGATCCGAAATCGGGCGATGCGATGGTCGGCGCCGGCACGAAGTACTGGATGCCGATGGACCAGTACATCGGCGGCATCGAGCACGCGATCCTGCATCTGCTCTACGCGCGCTTCTGGACCAAGGTCATGCGCGACCTGAAGCTGGTCGATTTCGACGAGCCCTTCACCAGGCTGCTGACGCAGGGCATGGTGCTCAACCACGTCTGGGCGCGGCCGACCGAGCAGGGCGGCGTCGACTACTTTCCGCCCGACGAAGTCACGCCGGTCGGCGAGAGCGACGGTCGGCCGAGCGCGGGCAAGCTTGCCGACGGCAGCGCGGTCGAGTATCGAGGCATGCTGAAGATGGGCAAGACCGAGCGCAACGGCGTCGACCCGCAAGAGCTGATCGACCGCTACGGCGCGGACACGGCGCGTCTGTTCGTCATGTTCGCCTCGCCGCCCGAGCAGACGCTCGACTGGAACAACGCCGGCGTCGAAGGCGCGAACCGGTTTCTCAAGCGCTTGTGGAAATTCGGCGCGAAGCACGTCGATGCGATCGCCGGCGCCGCGGGTCGAAAGGCCGGCGGCAGCTCGCCGCTCCGCCACGAGGTCCACACCGTTCTCAAGCAGATCAGCTACGACTACGAGCGGATGCAATACAACACCGTCGTTTCCGGCGCGATGAAGCTGCTCAATGCGTTGGAGGCGGATGCCGGCGACGCGGCGAACCTGCGCGAAGGCCTCGGCATCCTGCTGCGCACGCTTTATCCGGCCTGCCCGCACACGACCTGGACGCTCTGGAACGAGCTCGGCTACGAGGCCGAGTCCGGCTCACTGCTCGACGCGCCGTGGCCCACCGTCGACGACAAGGCGCTGGTGCAGGACGAGATCGAGCTGATGCTGCAGATCAACGGGCGGCTGCGCGGCAGCATCAAGGTGCCGGCATCGACCAGCAAGGCCGGCATCGAGGCAGCCGCGCTCGCTTCGGCGGAATTCGTACGCTTCTCCGAAGGCGCACACGTCAAGCGCGTGATCGTCGTGCCGGGCCGGCTCGTCAACATCGTCGTCTGATGGCGGCACGGCGCAGGCTCATCCTGGCCCTCGCCGCAAGCGCCCTCGGCGCCTGTGGCTTCGAACTGAAACGTCCGCCAGCGCTGCGTTTCAAGACCATCCAGCTGACCGGATTTCCGAACCGCTCGCCGCTCGCCGTCGAGCTGAAGCGAAACATCGATGCCAGCACGACGACCCAGGTCGTCGAAGTGCTCAAGGATGCCGAGGTCGTGTTGCAGGCGCTCACCGACGAGCGCCAGAAGAGCATCGTCGCCGTGACTGCCGCCAATCAGGTGCGCGAGTTCGAGCTCCGCTCGCGCTTTCGTTTCTCGCTGCGCACCGCAGCCGGCAAGGAGCTCATTCCGCCGAGCGAGATCCTGCTGACGCGCGACCTGACGTACACGGAAAGCGCGGCGCTCGCCAAGGAGCAGGAAGAAGCCTCTCTCTACCGCGCGATGCAAAGCGACATCGTTTCGCAGGTGCTGCGCCGGCTCGCGTCGGTGCAACTTCTGTAGCCGCGATGCAGATCAAGAGCGACGCCCTCGCCGCGCAGCTCAAGCGCGGCCTCGCGCCGGTCTATACCGTGTGGGGCGACGAAGCGCTGCTCGCGCAGGAGGCCTGCGATGCGATCCGTGCCGCGGCCCGGGCCGCCGGTTGCAGCGAGCGCCAGGTGCACACCGTCGCAGGCGCCCACTTCGACTGGAGCAGTCTGCTCGGGGCAGCACAGGCGCTCAGCCTGTTCGCCGACAGGCAACTGGTCGAGATCCGCATTCCTTCGGGCAAGCCGGGCAAGGAGGGCTCGGAGGCCTTGCAACGCTACAGCGAAGCCGCCATCGCCGGAGACGGCCGGGATGTGATCACGCTCGTGCAGTTGCCGCGCCTCGACGGCATGCAGCAAAAGAGCGCGTGGTTTGCCGCGCTCGACCGGGCTGGTCTGTCCGTGCGCGTATATCCGGTCGAGCGCGCCGCGCTGCCGGCGTGGATCGCGCAACGCATGGCGAGCCAGGGGCAAGGCGTCGCGTCGGGCGCAGACGGGCAGCGCGCGCTCGCGTTCTTCGCTGATCGCATCGAGGGCAATCTGCTGGCCGCACATCAGGAGATCCAGAAGCTCGGCCTGCTGTACCCGCCCGGCGAGCTGGCCTTCGAGCAGATCGAAGCGGCGGTGCTGAACGTGGCTCGCTACGACGTCTTCAAGCTTGGCGAGGCGATACTCGCCGGCCAGACGGCGCGGGCACTGCGCATGCTCGAGGGCTTGCAGGCCGAGGGTGAGGCGGCGGTGCTGGTGCACTGGACGCTGGCCGAGGACATTCGCGGCCTGAAGCGCGTCAAGGACGCACTCGGCACGGGCAAGCCCATGCCGCTGGCCTTGCGCGAAGCGCGCGTCTGGGGCGCCAAGGAGCGTGTCTTCGAGCGCGCGCTTGCCCTGCTGAGCGAGACGACCCTGGCCCATCTGCTCGAGGCGGCACAGATCTGCGACGGCCTGGTCAAGGGATTGAAGCACCCCGACTGGCCGAACGATCCGTGGCAGGGCCTGAAAAGGCTGGTGCTGATGCTGGTCGAGGAAACCTCGCGCACCGGCCGCGGCCCGACGATGCGAATCGCGCTGACCGCCTGAGTCGTCAACTCGCTTCGCAGAGCGAGACGAGCAAGTCCAGGGCGCGAGCGACCGACGCGGCTCGGATCGCGGCGCGATCTCCGCTGGCCTGAAGCAGCGTTGCGGTTGCCGCCTGGCCAGCTTTCGCGACCGCGATCCACACCGTGCCGACCGGCTTGGCGATCGATCCGCCGCCTGGCCCGGCGATGCCGGTGACCGACACGGCGAACGTCGCACGCGCATGCACGATCGCGCCCTCGGCCATCGCACACGCCACTTCGGCGCTGACTGCGCCATGAGCTGCGATCAATGCGGCCGACACACCGAGCATCTCGGTCTTGGCCTCGTTCGAGTAGGTGACGAAGCCGCGCTCGAACCACTCGCTCGAGCCGGCCAGCGACGTGCACGCCGCGGCGATGAGCCCGCCGGTGCACGACTCGGCGGCGACCAGGAAGGCGCCTCGCGCGCGCAGCGCGGCAGCGAGGCGCTCGACGAGCGCCTGTTGCGCCGCCTCGCCGCTCATATGAACTTCCACAGCGCGATCACGAGCAGGGTGCAGAGCGCAGCAACGAAGTCGTCTAACAGGATGCCGAAGCCTTGTGCCCAGCCGATCGGCTGGCCGCGACGGTGCTTGAACAGTTGATCGGCCCAGGCGACCGGTCCGGGCTTGGCGGCATCGAAGAATCGAAACAGGGCGAAGGCGACGAGCTGACCCAGGAAACCCGCCGGCGTGACGAGCCAGAGGACGCACCAGAAGGCGACGATCTCGTCCCACACGACGGCCGACGGGTCGGCCTGCGCAAGGTTGCGGGCGGTGACCGTGCACGCCCACCACCCGACCAGCGTCGAAGCCACCAGGACCACGGCGCGCACCCCGTCGCTCATGGCCGGCTGCAACGCGACCCAGGCGAACCATGCCCACAAGGTGCCGGCCGTGCCGGGAGCGATCGGTGAAAGACCGCTGCCGAATCCGAGAGCGATGACATGCGCAGGGTGGGCGAGCAGGAAGCGCCAGTCGGGCTTGCGGCCAGCGCCGCGCAGCGGCGGGTTGAGCAGCGGCTCGGCGCTCAAGTCGGCCCCTGCGCAGCAGGGCGAAAGTGATCGAACGACGTCGCAGGGGCGGGCACGTCGCGCCCTGCCGCATCGACGAAGCGAAGGCCCCTGCCGGGCTCGATCCGGCCCACCCGCGTGACCGGAGTGGCCGTGACGAGGGCAGCTTCGGCGATGGCCGCGCGGCGATCCGCAGGCGCCGTGAAGACGAGCTCGTAGTCGTCGCCACCGGCCATCAGGCATTCGCGTTGCAGCGCAGTGGCCTGGCGAGCGAGGTCGGCGCTGCGCGGCAAGGCATCGACATCGACGACTGCCGCCACGCCCGATCTGCGGAGCACGTGGGCGAGGTCGCCGGCGAGCCCGTCGGAAACGTCGATGGCACTGGTCGCCAGGCCGACCAGGGCGAGGCCGAGCGCGACCCGCGGCTCGGGCTCCTCCATGGCGCGACGTATCCGTGAGAAGCCGTCGCCTTCGACTTCCGCCGTGCCACGGAGCACCTCTAGCGCCAGCCGGGCATCGCCGAGCGCGCCGCTCACGTAGACATCATCGCCAACCCGGGCCCCGGAGCGAAGCAAGGCAGCGCCGATCGTCACTTCACCGAACACGGTGATGGCGATGGTGAGCGGGCCGCGCGTCGTGTCGCCGCCGACCAGCTCGCAGCCGTGCCGGTCGGCGATCGCCAGCAGCCCTCGCGCGAACGGTGCGAGAAACGCGTCGTCTGCCTCGGGCAGGGCCAGCGACAGAGTGAAGGCGAGCGGCCGCGCACCGCATGCAGCGAGGTCGCTCAGGTTGACCGCCAGCGCCTTGTGACCCAGGCGCTCCGGCGCAACGGTCGACACGAAATGCCGGCCGGCGACCAGCATGTCGCTCGACACCGCAAGGGTCATCCCGGGCGCGACCGCGAGCAGGGCGCAATCGTCGCCCACGCCGAGAGCGGCACGGCGCGCCGGCCGCGTGAAATAGCGGTCTATGAGTTCAAACTCGCCGAGCGGGGTCATGGTCGAGCCGTCGATCATAGGCGGGGCGACAACGCCGTTCGATACATCGAGACCCACCGAAAGCCGTGCCCGGCCCGCGCCCCGGGAAACATCGGGGTCGACGTGTCTCGCACTCTGCAATGATGGCCGGCTGCGGCCGTGCCGCGACCTCTGGCGGACCCGCCGCGCGAA
>JBDTNU010000169.1:0-7396 GCA_039933535.1 Caldimonas sp.
ACCGGCTATCAGCTTCCGGAGAACAAGCCGACCGGGCCCGACCTCAAGCTGCCCGCCGATCCGAAGAAGCAGATCGACCTGCTGACCGAGGCGATCGGCAAGGTGCAGGACGCCGTCAAGCGCGACAAGCTGGTGGTCGCGCTGCGCGACGCGGTCGTGAAGATACAGCCGGTGATGTCGGACAAGGACGCGAGGAAGGCGCTCGACAAGGCGATCGATTCGCTGGTCGAGACCGGCAGCAAGAAACTGCTGATGGCCTTGCTCGAGGCCGCGACCGGCCGCAAGGCCACCGAGGTGAAGGACGGCGACCGCACCCAGACCGGCCCGCCGATGAAGGAAAAGGACCTCGACGAGCACATCTTCACCATCCCCTTGCCGCTGCCGTTCGACAAGCCGCCGCCGGTTCGCCGCGGCTCTTTCGAATTCCGCGACCTGCCGAGGAAGGCGCGGGTCGGCTCGTACGTCGCCTTCACGCTGCGCACGCGCGACGGTTTCGAGTCCTTCAGCGGCGACGTGGTCGTCATGGAGGCAGGAGACTTCAAGAAGAACGGCCAGCAGGCCGACCGGCTCAAGCAAAGCCACATCGAGGACAAGGGCGACGTCAAGATGAGCGTCGCGATGCCCGACGAGCCGGGTCAGTACGTCGTCGGCATCTTCATCCGCTCGGTGCTCGAAAGCTATCCCACCGAGAACATCGAAGTCACGAAGTAGACCGGCTCAGCGCGCCAGCAGTGCGGTCCAGGCACGCTGGCGCAGCTCCGGGCTGACCCGGTAGCGCTCGCCGCGGTAGTGGCGGTCGAGACGGTCGAGCAAGGCGGCGATCGCGTTCGCGTCCCAGGCTTCGAGCCACTCGAACGGGCCGGCCGGATAGTTGACGCCGAGCTTCATCGCCAGGTCGGCACCTTCGGGCGTGCACACGCCTTGCAGAACTGCGTCGCAGGCTTCGTTGACGAGCATTGCAACGGTTCGCGCGACCAACAGGCCGGGCGCGTCGCCGACCTTCTGCGGATTCCAGCCGGCGATGCGAAGCCACTGCGCGGCTTCTTCACGCCACGCGTCCGAGGTGCTCGCCGAGACGCTGAACGCGAGCGTCGTGCCGGGCGCCCCGCCGTTCTGCGCCACCGCGCGATCGAACAGTGCGAGCTCGCGAACGCCCTCTTCGGCGGCGACCTGCGCGGCAGGCCGGCCATCGGTCAGGCGGAGGTCGCCCCGGGCCGTCTGCAGGCCGTTCCAGCGGCTGCCGGCGTCGGCCTCGAAGGGCACTCCCGCCTCGGCCAGCCTGGTCGCCCAGCGATCCACGGCAACGCCCCTGCCGTGCAATGCCACCATCGCGCCTGGAGGAATTGCAGGCGCGTCTTGCGGTGCGGCCGACGGCGTCGCCGCGGCGGCCGGGTGGACATAGAAGCCCCGCCCGGTCTTCCTGCCGAGCAGCCCGCCGTCGACCAGCTCGCGCTGCAGCAGTGAGGGCGCATAGCGCTTGTCGCCGAAGTTGGCCGCGAACACCGACTCGGTGACTGCGAAGTTGGTGTCGTGGCCGATCAGGTCCATCAGCTCGCACGGGCCCATGCGAAAGCCTGCGCCGCGCAGGCAGGCGTCGAGCACCGCCGGCTCCGCGGCGCGCTCCTGCAGCAGGGTCAGGGCTTCGGCGTAGTACGGCCGGGCGATCCGGTTGACGATGAAGCCGGGCGTCGAGCGCGCGAACACGGGTGTCTTGCCCCAGCGCTTGCTGAGCTCGAAGATTCCCTGCGCGACTGCAGGTTCGGTCTGCAGGCCGGTCACGACCTCGACCAGCTTCATCAGCGGCACCGGGTTGAAGAAATGCATTCCGACGAAGCGGCCGGGCAGCTTGAGTCCGTTGGCGAGCGCGGTGATGGAGATCGACGAGGTGTTCGACGCAAGCACGCATTGCGCGCCGACGACCCCTTCGAGATCGCGGAACAAGGCCCGCTTGGCATCGACGTTCTCGACGATCGCCTCGACCACCAGCTCGGCGCCGGCGGCGTCATCGAGCTTGGCGGCGGGCGCGATGCGCGCTGCGATCCGCCTTGCCTCGTCGGCGTCGAGCTTGCCCTTGGCGGCGAGGCCTTCGAGCGTCGTCGCCAACTTGACGCAGGCCGCGGCGGCGGCGCCTTCGCGAGCGTCGAAGATGCGCACCGTGTGGCCGGCCTGCGCCGCCACCTGGGCGATACCGGCGCCCATGATGCCGGCGCCGACGACGAGGACGGGTGTGTCGGGGGAGAGGTCGAGGGTCATGGTCAAGCCCAACGGTGAGGCGACTGGCCGCGAGACGGTATCACCGTCGCATGCGGCAAGGGGGCGCGCGAAATCGTGGTCGGTGCAGAAGTCTTCAGAGTTCTTTTCAGACTCCATGGATTGTGTCGTCGGGCATGACGCAAAACAATTTGCTCGGAATGTCAGCTTCGCAGCCTGGATTGCGTAGAGGTCATTGAGCAGCAACCAAAGAGGATGTACATGAACTGCGCTCGACCGGCCCGCGCCGTTGCGTTCGCGTTCGCGCTCGCGATCGCTTCGGTTGGATGGCCTGTGCCGACCGCCGCGGAGCCGACCGCGGGAAAGGCATACGCCAATGGGCCGGCACTACAGACGTGGTCGCTGCGCGCCCGCCTGATCGCGACTGGCATGCATCGAGCCTTCGGCATCCGTCAGGTCGGCAGGTTTCACAGCGGCGGCCCCTTGACGTCGAATCCGGAATTCCTGCTGCAGACTCAGGCCGGGCGCGCACTCGATCCGAAGCGCTTGCTGGTGGCGGTGGATCAGAATTTCGGCGCGAGGCTCGGCAACACATCGCATGCGCCCGGTGCCGTCATCTCGATCGACCCGACTGCCGCCACGACTGAACAACCCATCGCGGTGCCCAGCGATCTCGGATCGCGTCCATCGACTGCGGGCGCAGCCGTGCAGTTGTACAGCGTCCAGTCGGCGCGCTACCTGAACCGCGAGCACAACAGCGGGGCGAACACCGCCGACTTCGCCGGCGTCTCGGGGCCGCGCTACCTGTCCATCAACAACGCCTTCGGGCGGCCCTGGGTCGCCAACGCGCCCTTCGGGGTCCGGGGCGCAGGCAGCGAAAGCGTTCTCGACCCCGACGGCGCGCCGCTGGCGAATGCGCCGAGCGACGGCGCAGGGGGCGTCTTCGCGGGCGCACAGAACACTCGCACGAGCAGGCCCAGGGCTGTCCGGACGGGCTGGATCGCCTCGCTGATGAACCGTGAGGAAAGCGGTCAGCTGACTCGAGGCTCGATCGACCACGGCGCCCTGGGAACAGCGCTGCTCGGCTCATCGCCGGACGGCAGCGGGTTCGCCGTGTTCGCCGTGGTGACGGGCAGCGGCGCGGTCGTGCAGGTGCACGTGCAGGATGGCGTGGATGGCCTCGCACCGGCGGGAACGATCGACGTCGGCGGTGACGACCCCGGCGTCATCGGCATCGCCTTCAAGTGGAATGCGGATCGCTCCTTGTTCGTTGCCGACGCGAGACGCAACCGCATCGCCGTGCTTCACCTGTCCGACGACGAGCGCCATTTCACGCTCGCGCGCACCAGCTACCTCGAGTCGGCCTGGTTGAAGCGACCCGTCGATCTTGCGGCCTGCATTCCGGAGATCGCGAATCCGCGCTTCGCCAGCCACACCACGCTGGCCGGAGGATCGGACTTCTACGTTGTCAATCGAGGCGACGGCTCGCTCCTTCGCGTGCGTCAGGACGGCACGGTGGTCGCCCGCGCGTCGATCGCGTGGCCCGACGGGTCGCCCGTCGGCGGCGATCGACTGCGATCGATCGCCGTGTCGGCCGACGCGCAGCGCATCTGGCTGATTGCCCAGCGCGACGCGGGACCGGAAGGCGGCGAGAGCGTGCTGATGGAGACGAACGGCTTCGATGCCAACGGCGCGTTCGTCAGCGGCGCCAACGAAGCATTGAAGCCGGCGTCCGCCGAATCGGCGCGGGACGGTGCCCGACTCTTCGCGACCGTCTTCACGGCGAACACCGGGCTCGGTCCGCTCTTCAACGCCACGTCCTGTGCGACGTGCCACCCGGGCCAGGGGGGCGCGAGCCCACTCGAGGAGCACTTTGCACGCCGCGTCGCCCGCATGGACCCGGGGAGCGGACGGGTCGTCGTGTCGAACGATCGGCTTGGCTCACTCTCTCCGCGGCATTCGACCGCAGCGTCGGTTGCGGCGACCGAACCGCTGCCTCGCGAAGCCAATGTCGTCTCGCTCAGGATGCCGTTGTCGCTGTCGGTGGCGGGTCGCCTGGACGAGATCCCCGACGCAGCCATCGAGGCCCAGGCCGTCTCCAAGGGCGACGGCATCAAGGGCCGGGTTCACTATGTGGCCGCGGCAGACGGCGCGCGACGCGTCGGGCGCTACGGCTGGAAGGCCGATGTCGCGCGACTCGACGAAATGGTGGCCGAGGCGATGGGCAACGAGATGGGCGTCACCAGTGCGTTGGCCGTACGACCCGCGCCGACGGTGAAGGACGACGGCTCGATGGTGCGGGCGCTTTCGGCGTATCTGCGGGCGCTGTCCACCGCGCTCCCATCGAGCGTGTCCGCACCGCCGACGTCCAAGCGCCACTACGAGGCGCGGCGATGATGACGACGCTATCGATTCTCCGATTCGACCTGAACGTGCGCGGTCGCTTTCCGGGCATCCTGGTGGCCGCGGCACTGGCGCTCGCGGCCGGATGGATTGCAGGCGGTCTCGGAGACCCGCTCGCACGCAATCCGGTGCTTGTCTCCATGCTCTTCGGTCTCGTGCTCGGCAGCGTGTTCACCTGCCCGGACGTGCTTCGGCCGGGGCTCGACTTCACCAAGCGATACCTGCTGCGCCTGGGCGTCGTGCTGCTCGGGTTTCGCATCACCGTGGCCCTTCTGAGCGACCTGGGCATCGTGCCGGTGACGATCGCCGCTGTCGAGCTCGTGCTGGTGCTCGTGCTGGTGCGCTGGGTGGCCGTGCATCTGTTCAGGCTCGATCCACACCTGGCGCTGCTGGTGGCGGTCGGATCGTCGGTGTGCGGGGCAGCGGCGATCCTTTCCGTGGCGTCGATGTCGAAGGAGCGCGAGCCGCATGCGGGCGTGGCCATCGCGCTGATCACGATCGCGGGCACGGTCGCACTGCTGCTGTATCCGATCGCGTTTCTCGGCGGCTTCATGCCGGGGCTGGACGAGCGCGGCTTCGGCGTTGCGGTCGGTGCCAGCATCTTCGAGCTGGCCCAGGTCTACGGCGCCTCCTTCGCCATCTCCGAAGGCGCGCTGAACATCGCGACACTGGTGAAGCTCAGCAAGGTCGTGATGCTCATCCCCTTGCTGCTCGTGCTGGGAATGCTCCAGCGACGGCATTCCGCCGGCGCGCCGCGAGGCCGCATCCCGGTGCCCTGGTTCGTGGTGGCATTTCTCGCGGTCCTGCTCCTCAACTCGGTCGTCACGGTTCATCCGCAGCTGAGAGCGGTCATCCTTCAAGGTGACCAGTTTCTGTTCCTGATGGTGATGATCGCGCTGGGCCTGACCACCCCGCTCAGGCATCTGCTCGGTGCAGACGCCATGCGCGCGATCGGCGTCAGTGCATTCGCGCTGACCTTGTCGGCGTGCGTTGCGTATGCGTTGGTTCGCGTGACCGGAAGCACCGACAGAGGCGGCGCGGCTTCTCCGTTGGCCGCGATGTCGTCGAGCGATGGCGCCCGGCTCTTCAATGCGGTGGGCTGCGGCAAGTGCCACGTGCCGACGCTGCGCGGCGTCAATGGCGACGTGCCGCTCTACTCGGATCTGCTCCTGCACGACATGGGCGCGAATCTCGACGACAAGATCGTGCAAGGCGATGCGACGGGTGCCGAATGGCGGACCACGCCGCTGGTCGGACTGCGGATGCGAGACCGGTTCCTGCACGATGGGCGTGCCGCCAGGCTGCGCGACGCGGTGCTGGAGCACGGCGGCGAAGGCGAGATCGTGCGCAAGAGATTCTTCGAGCTGGACGAGAGCGAACAGAAGGCCATCTACACGTTCGTCTCATCCCTTTGACGGAGATGCCGTGTCGGGCCGCGTCGCCGGCCTGTGCGTCCCGGAAACCCGGCGAGCTCGCTCGGGGTGCAGCGCACACGGTCCAAAATAGCGACCCATGACCGAAGCCGCACCACTTCCCGCCCTGCCCGACCGGCTCTCGGTCGACCCGCGCAGCCCGCATCACGTCGCCGGCGTGTTCGAGCACGACGTCGGCATCCGCCTGAACGACAAGGAGCGTTTCGACGTCAGCGAGTACTGCATCAGCGAAGGCTGGGTCAAGGTGGCGGCCGGCAAGTCGCTCGATCGCCGCGGTCAGCCGCTGCTGATCAAGCTGAAAGGCCGTGTCGAAGCGTTCTACCGCTGAGCGGCGTAAGCTTTCGCCAGCGTGTTTCGACTTGAACCTGGAAGTGGAGAAGAGATATGCCCGACTACCGAAAAACCCCTGAGGCCGTCGCGGCGCTGACGCCGGAGCAGTTCCGCGTCACCCAGCGCAGCGGCACCGAAGCGCCGGGCACCGGCGAGCTGCTCGACAACGAGGAGCCCGGCATCTACGTCGACATCGTGTCCGGCGAGCCGCTGTTCGCCTCGTCGGACAAGTTCGAGTCGGGCTGCGGCTGGCCGAGCTTCACCAAGCCGATAGAACCCGCCCACGTGAACGAGCTGAAAGACGCTTCGCACGGAATGATCCGCACCGAAGTGCGCTCGGCCCAGGGCGACAGCCATCTGGGCCACGTCTTCGAAGACGGTCCGCGCGATCGCGGCGGCCTTCGCTACTGCATCAACTCGGCATCGCTGCGCTTCATCCATCGCGACGACATGGAGTCCGAAGGCTATGGCGCTTACATCGACCAGGTGGAGGACATCAAATGACTGAAGAACGTGCTGTGCTCGCCGGCGGCTGCTTCTGGGGCATGCAGGACCTGATCCGCAAGATGAGCGGCGTGATCTCGACCCGCGTCGGCTATTCGGGCGGTGACGTGTCGAACGCCACCTATCGCAACCACGGCAGCCATGCCGAGGCGATCGAAGTGATCTTCGATCCGGCCAAGCTCAGCTTTCGCAAGCTGCTCGAATTCTTTTTCCAGGTGCACGACCCGACCACGCGCAATCGCCAGGGCAACGACATGGGGCTCAGCTACCGCTCCGCCATCTACTACACGAGCGAAGAGCAGAAGAGCGTCGCCGAAGACACGATCGCCGACGTGGAAGCGTCGGGCCTGTGGCCAGGCCGGGTGGTCACCGAGGTCGCGCCGGTGGGCCCGTTCTGGCAAGCCGAGCCGGAGCACCAGGACTACCTGGAGCGCATCCCGAACGGCTACACCTGCCACTTCGTGCGCCCGGGCTGGAAGCTGCCGGTGCGAGAGCGGACGAGCTAGGGTCTGTTC
>JBDTNU010000170.1:0-7336 GCA_039933535.1 Caldimonas sp.
GTGATCTCGACGAACTCGGCCTTCTCGTGCATCTCGGCGATGCTGGCGCAGCCGCAGTAGTGCATCGAGGCGCGCAGTCCGCCGCCCATCTGGAAGATGATGCCGACGACCGAGCCCTTGTAGGGCACCTGGCCTTCGATGCCTTCGGGCACGAGCTTCGCGCCCCCCACCGAGCCGCCCGTGCTCGCTTCGCCTTCCTGGAAATAGCGGTCGGCCGAACCCTGCTGCATTGCGCCGATCGAGCCCATGCCGCGATAGCTCTTGTAGGTGCGGCCCTGGTAGAGGATGACCTCGCCCGGCGCTTCCTCGGTGCCGGCGAAGGCGCCGCCCATCATCACCGAATCGGCGCCCGCGGCGATCGCCTTGGCGAGGTCGCCGGAGAAGCGGACGCCGCCGTCGGCGATCAGCGGCACGCCGCTGCCGGCGATGGCGCGTGCCACTTCGTCGATCGCCATCACCTGCGGCACGCCGACGCCGGTGACGATCCGCGTCGTGCAGATCGAACCGGGGCCGATGCCGATCTTGATGGCGTCGGCACCGGCCTCGACGAGCGCACGAGCGCCGGCACCGGTGGCGATGTTGCCGCCGATGACGTCGACGTTCGGAAAGTTGCGCTTGACCCAGCGCACGCGCTCGACGACGCCGGCGCTGTGGCCGTGCGCGGTATCGACGACGAGCACGTCGACGCCGGCGCGGACGAGCAGCTCGGCGCGCTCCTCGGTGCCGTCGCCGACGCCGATCGCCGCGCCGACGCGGAGCTTCCCGTGCGCATCGCGCGCGGCGTTCGGAAAGCTCGTCTGCTTGGTGATGTCCTTGACGGTCATCAGCCCGCGCAGCTCGAAGGCGTCGTTGACGACGAGGACGCGCTCGAGCTTCTCTCGGTGCATCAGCGCCTTGCCCTCGGCGAGGGTGGCGCCTTCGCGCACGCTGACGAGGCGCTCGCGCGGCGTCATGATCTCCTTCACCGGCGCGTCGAGGCGGGTCTCGAAGCGAAGGTCGCGGTTGGTGACGATGCCGACGACGAGCTTGTCCTGCAGGACCGGAAAGCCCGAGATGCCGTGCGCCTTGGCGAGCTCCATCACGTGGCGCACCGTCATCTCGGGGGTGACCGTGATCGGGTCGCGCAGCACGCCGGATTCATAGCGCTTGACGCGCGCCACCTCGGCGGCCTGCTGCTTGGGCGTCAGGTTCTTGTGGACGATGCCGATGCCGCCTTCCTGCGCCAGGGCGATCGCCAGGCGGGCTTCGGTGACGGTATCCATCGCTGCCGAGACCAGCGGCAGGTTGAATCGGATGTTTCGGGAGAGGGAGGTGGCGAGGTCGGTGTCGCGCGGCAGGACGCTCGAGAACGCGGGAACCAGCAGCACGTCGTCGAAGGTCAGCGCTTTGCCCAGAAGGCGCATCAGAAAGTCTCCAGACGCAAAAGTGAATTATACGGATGCAGTCGCAAAGTACCGGTTTACGCCCGTGTCGAGGCGTCTCGGCGAAGGCACGCCGCTTACACTCGGCGAGTTACCACGAAGCGCCTCGCTCCCATGGTCAGAACCCACCTCATCCGCTCGATCGCGACGGCCCTTGCCGCCGTCCTCGCGCTCATCACGCTGCCTGCCGAAGCGCAATGGAAGTGGAAGGACAAGAGCGGCCACGTCCAGTACAGCGACCTGCCGCCGCCGACCGGCACGCCCGATCAGGACATCCTGGCCCGCCCGGCCACGCAACGCCGCAACGCGAGCGCCGCTCCGTTCTTGCCCGCTTCGGCCGCGCCGGCGCTGGGCGCGGCCTCGAACCCGCTCAAGCCGCGCATGGTCGAGCCGGAGCTCGACGCCAAGCTCAAGAAGGCCGACGCCGAACAGGCCGCGAAGGTCAAGGCCGAAGAAGACCGTCTCGCGCTCGCGAAGGCCGACAACTGCACGCATGCGCGTGCCCAGTTGCGCACCCTCGACAGCGGTGTCCGCCTCGCCCGCTCGAACGAGAAGGGCGAACGCGAAATCCTCGACGACAAGCAGCGTGCAGACGAGACCAAGCGAGCCAAGGACGTGATCGCCGGCGACTGCAAGTAGCGGTCGCCGCCAGCGCCTCTATCTGCGCATGGCACGCAGGCGCCTCGCCTCCTTCGGGTTCATGATCAAGGGCCGATAGATTTCGACCCGGTCGCCTTCGGCAAGCACGCTGTCGAGTGCCGCCACCCTGCCCCATATGCCGACGGCCTGGGTCGAGATGTCGATCTCGGCGTGGCGCTCGAGCACCCCACTGGCACGGATCGCTTCCAGGGCATTCGTGCCGCGCACCACTTCTAGCGCCGCCTCGAAGGCTTCGCCCGGCCGCGGCGACCAGGCGACCGCAACCCGAATCGTCTCCGCGGCGCTAGCGCGGCCCATGGACCTGCTCGGCTCGGCGCACGAACGAGTCGACGAAGGTGTCGGCGATGCGATCGAAGACCGGACTGATCGCCGCCTCGAGCACGCCGCTCGAGAACGCGTAGCGCAACTCGAAGTCGACCTTGCAGGCGCCCGACGACGCGCTAGCGCCGGTGCCGGCCGGCAACGGCAGGGGCACGAATCGCCAGAAGCCGTCGAGCAGGGAGAACGGACCGTCGACCAGACCGATGTGAACCGACGTGTCTTCGATCTGCACGTTGCGGGTCGTGAACGCGTGACGGATGCCAGAGTAGGCGAGATGCAGACGCGCCGTCAGGCCGGCCTCGTCGCGGCTGACGATTTCCGCGCGCTCGCACCATGGCAGGAACTTCGGATAGGCCTCGACATCGACCACCAGCTCGTAGATCTCATGCGCCGTGTACAAGAGCAGCACCGACTTCTTGACGTGCTTCATAGAATCGAGCCATTTTAGGAGTTGCCCCCTTGTCCATCGCCGAGAATCGCCGTGCCCGCTTCGATTACCACATCGAAGAGCGCTACGAGGCCGGCATGGTGCTGGAAGGCTGGGAAATCAAGGCCGTCCGCGCGGGCCAGGTGCAGCTGACCGACGGCTACGTCGTCATCAAGGGCGGCGAGCTCTACCTCATCGGCTGCCGCATCAATGCCTTGCGCAGCGCCTCGACGCATGTTCAGCCCGAAGCCGACCGGACCAAGAAGCTCCTGATGCACAAGGAAGAGATCCGGCGCCTGATCGGCAAGGTCGAGCAGAAGGGCTTCACGCTGGTTCCGCTCGACCTTCACTACAAGGGCGGACGGGTCAAGGCGGAGATCGCGCTGGCCAAGGGCAAGGCCGAGCACGACAAGCGCAATACGGAGAAGAAGCGCGATTGGGAGCGCGAGCACGCGCGACTCATGCGGCACAAGGTCAGCGCGCCGGCCAAGCACTGAGGACGGACCGATGTCGATACCGAGCGAAGCCCTGACCGTCGCCGCGCCCGCCAGGCTGCGCGAGATCGACGACCTGCCCAGCCCGCGCGGCCTCCCGTTGCTGGGCAACATGCTCCAGATCGACAAGCCCCACATCCACACCCAGATCGAAACCTGGCAGCGACGCTACGGAAGCCTGTTCACCTTCCGGCTCGGCCGGCAGCGGCTGCTCGTGGTGGCCGATCACCAGGCGATGGGAGCGATCCTGCGCGACCGGCCCGAGGGCTTTCGCCGCACGCCGCGCTTTGCCCGCGTGGCCGGCGAGATCGGCCTGGGCGCCGGCGTGTTCGGCGCCGAGGGCGAGGCCTGGAGGCGCCAGCGCAAGATGGTCATGGCAGGCTTCGACCCGCGCCATCTGCGTGCCTACTTTCCATCGCTGGTCAAGGTCTGCGATCGCCTCGAAGGACGCTGGCGGCGCGCCGCCGAGGCGGGCCAGGCGATCGACCTGCAGCCCGACCTGATGCGCTTCACGGTCGACGCGATCTCGGGCCTGGCTTTCGGCAGCGAGGTCAACACGCTCGAGTCCGACGATCAGGTCATCCAGCGCCACCTCGACAAGATCTTTCCGGCGATGTTCCGGCGCCTGCTCTCGCCGCTGCCGACCTGGCGCTGGTGGAAAACGCGCGCCGATCGCGAGCTCGATCGCAGCGTGGTCGCGGTCAACATCGCCATCGACGGCTTCGTCGCCGCCGCCCGGCGCAGGCTCGAGGCTGATCCGCAGCGCCGCAACGCGCCGGCCAACCTGCTCGAAGCGATGATCGTCGCGGCCGACGACCCGGGCTCGGGCATCACCGACCGGGAAGTTTCGGGCAACGTGATGACGATGCTGCTGGCGGGCGAAGACACCACCGCCAACACCCTGGCCTGGGCGATCTGGCTGCTTGCGACGCATCCGGCCTGCCTCGAGAAGGCGCGTGCGGAAATCGATGCCGTGGCGGGCGAGCCGCACGCGTGGACCTTCGAGCGCTTCGCCGGCCTGACCTGGCTCGAGGCTTGCGCCAACGAGACGATGCGGCTCAAGCCGATCGCGCCCTTGCTCGTCGTCCAGGCCCTGCGCGACACGACCGTGGCCGACGTTCGCGTCCCCGCCGGCACGCTGGTGTTCGGCGCGATGCGCAGCGAGTCGCTGCACGAAGACTTCTTCGCCAAGGCGGCCGACTTCGATCCGCAACGCTGGCTTGACACCGGCCTCAGCGCCAGCTCGGCAAATCGCGTCTCGATGCCGTTCGGCGCCGGCCCGCGCGTCTGCCCGGGCCGCCAGCTGGCGATGCTGGAGATGAAGATGGCGCTGGCGACCGTGCTCGGCCGCTTCGACATCGAGCGCATCGACACGCCCGATGGCAAGCAGCCGGAGGAGCGGATGTCGTTCACCATGGCGCCGGCCTCGCTGACGATGCGCTTGCGCCCCAGGCAGCGCTGAGTCGAGAATCGCCGCGCGACCGTCCTGGCGCAGAGGAGGTCGAGTTTGGAAACGTCAGTCGCCATCAAGGCACCGAAGGTCGCGGCGCGCACGCTCGACGACCTGCCCGGCCCACGCGGTCTGCCGATCGTCGGCAATCTGCTGCAGATGGACCGGCAGCGCCTGCATCGCAGCGTCGAAGACTGGGTCGGGCAGTACGGGCCGTTCTTTCGCTTTCGGGTCGGCAGCCGCCGCTTCGTCGCGGTCGCCGATCACGCCGCGCTCGCCGGGCTGCTTCGCGATCGTCCCGAGGGCGTTCGTCGCGCCGCCAAGCTCGAGCGGATCTGGCTGGAGCTTGGCTTGCCGCCAGGCGTGTTCGGGGCCGAAGGCGAAGCGTGGCGAAAGCAGCGCCGCATGGTGATGGCCGGGTTCGACCCGGCGCACGTCCGCGATTACCTGCCGGCACTGATGCGGGTAACCGAACGACTGCACACGCGCTGGGTGGGGGCCGTGAACCGCGGCGAGAAGATTCCCCTGCAACCCGACCTCATGCGCTTCACCGTCGATGCCATCGCCGGCCTGGCGTTCGGCGCGGAAGTGAAGACGCTGGAGTCGGATCAAGAGGTGATCCAGCAGCACCTGGACAAGATCTTCCCCGCCGTGTTCGGCCGCTTGATGGGCGCCGTGCCGTACTGGCGCTGGTGGCGCCTGCCCGCCGATCGGCGGCTCGAGCAAAGCGTGGTCGAGGTCAAGAAGGCCATCGACGTGTTCATCTCGCAGGCACGCGAACGCCTCGCCGCCGACCCCGAATTGCGCATCCGGCCGCGCAATCTGCTCGAGGCGATGCTGGTCGCGGCGGAGGCCGAAGACAGCGGGGTCGGCGACGCCGACGTCGCTGGCAACGTCCTCACCATGCTCCTGGCGGGCGAAGACACGACCGCCAACACGCTGGCCTGGATGCTCTACCTGTTGATGCGAAATCCGGCTGCGCTCGAACGCGCGCAGCGCGAGGTGCTCGCGGCCTGTCCCGAAGGCCAGCTCGATCACGAGCGGCTCGACCGTCTCGACTTCGTGGAGGCCTGCGCGCACGAGACGATGCGCTTGAAGCCGGTGGCGCCTTTCATCGGCCTGCAATTGCTGCGCGACACCGTGGTCGGCGACGTCGCCATGCCGCGCGGCACCGTCATCTGGGGCGTGATGCGGCACGACAGCATCGACGACCGGCACTTCCCCGAGGCAGCGTCGTTTCGCCCGGATCGCTGGCTCGCCGAGGGCGGCCCGGCGCAGGCGGCAAGCGCGGCCAAGCGGGTCTCGATGCCGTTCGGCGCCGGCCCGCGCGTTTGCCCTGGGCGCTACCTCGCGCTGCTCGAAATGAAGATGTGCATGGCGATGCTGCTCAGCCGCTTCGAGATCCTGAGCGTGACCGCCACCGACGGGCTGGAGCCGCGAGAGCAACTTCAGTTCACGATGAGCCCGGTCGGCCTGCGCATGCGCCTTCGCGAACGCGCTCGGCAAGGCGCCGTCTAGCGCAGGATGGCCAGCGCCTGCGCGCAGTCGTCGATCAGGTCGCTTACCGCTTCCAGGCCCATCGAGAACCGCACCAGCGTTCCGGGCCAGGCCGGTCGCGCACGGATCGGGGCGAGATCGTAGGGAACCGCCAGGCTGACCGGCCCGGCCCATGAATAGCCGATGCGGAACAGCTTCAACGCGTCGATGAAAGCGTCGACGCGGGCGGCGGCGAAGCGGGCATCGAAGACGATCGAGAACAGGCCGGCGGCTTGCGAGCAATGCGCGGCCCAGTGCTCGTGGCCGGGAGATCCGGGCAACGCCGGATGGAGAACGGCGACAACCTCGGGCTGCCTCGACCACCACGCGGCGAGCTCACGTCCGGCGCGATCCTGCGCCTCATAGCGCAAGGCGACCGAAGGCAGCGCGCGCAGCACGGCCTCGGCGTCGTTCGCGCCGACGCCCCAGCCCATGCGCATGTGCGTCGCCTTCAGGCGCTGGTGCAGGGCCTCGTCGCGCGTCGTCACCGAGCCCATCAGCACGTCGGCGCCGCCCGAGGCGTATTTGGTCAATGCCTGGATCGAGACGTCGGCGCCGACCGCGAAGGGATCGAACGCGAGGCCGGCGCCCCAGGTGTTGTCGATGGCGACCCGCACGCCCGGGTGCTTGCGCACGGCATCGACCAACGCGGTCAGGTCCGGGAACTCCATCGTCACCGAGCCCGGCGCCTCGAGCCAGACCAGGCGCGTCGCCGGCGCGATCGCGGCGGCGAGCGACGCCGGGTCCATGGCGTCGTAAAAGTGGTGCGAAATGCCCCAGCCGGCGAGCTCGTTCTTGGCCAGCTCCTTGCCGGGACCGTAGGCGTTGTCCGGAATCAGCAGCTCGTCGCCGGCGCGCAGCAAGGACGCATCGACGAGCGCGATCGCCGACAAGCCGCTCGGCAGGAGCAAGGTTTGCAGGCCGCCTTCGAGCGTCGCGATGCGCTCCTCGAGCGTGAACGTCGTCGGCGTGCCGTGCAGGCCGTAGGTGTAGCCCGTCTTCGATTTCCAGGTGCGCGACCGCAAGG
>JBDTNU010000171.1:0-7324 GCA_039933535.1 Caldimonas sp.
TCGACGTCACCGTCATCAAGGACGGCTGGCACGGCGACACCAGCCGCATGTTCGTCGTCGGCACCGGCTCGATCGCGGCCAAGCGCCTGATCCAGATCACTTACGACGCCATGTGGAAAGGCATCGTCAAGGTCAAGCCGGGCGCGCACCTCGGCGACATCGGCAATTCGATCCAGACCTTTGCCGAGACCAACGGCTTTTCGATCGTGCGCGAGTTCTGCGGCCATGGCATCGGCGCCAGCTTCCACGAGGAGCCGCAGGTGCTGCACTACGGACGGCCCGGAACCCTGACCGAGTTGAAGACCGGCATGATGTTCACGATCGAGCCGATGATCAACGCCGGCAAGCGCGAAATCCGCGAGACCGGCGACGGCTGGACCATCGTCACGCGCGACCGGTCTCTTTCGGCTCAGTGGGAGCACACGGTGCTCGTCACCGAGACCGGTTACGAAGTGATGACGCTCTCGGCCGGGTCGCCGCCGCCGCCGGCTTTCGTCGGCAGCCCGTGACCCTGGCTGACGCTGCCGCCGTGCTCGCAATCGACACGGCGGCTTCGCAGGCGACCGGCCTCGCGGAGATCCGCGCCCGCTTTCGCGACGGCAAGGCCGCGTTGCTCGGACGCTTCGCGGCGGCCCGGCCGACCGCACGCGCCGCGCTCACGCTGGTGCGCTCGCTGGCGGGCCAGGTCGACGTCACGTTGCTCGAGCTCTGGCGCCATTCCGGCATGCCCGCCGGCGCCTCCCTGGTGGCCGTCGGCGGCTACGGGCGCGGCGAGCTGTTCCCGCATTCCGACGTCGACGTGCTCGTGCTCCTGCCCGTCGACGGCACGGCGGGCCTCGAGCCCATGCGCCGCGCCACCGAGCGATTCATCACCGAGTGCTGGGACGCCGGGCTCGAGATCGGCTCGAGCGTGCGCACGGTCGAGGAATGCGTGGCGATGGCAGAGGCCGACGTGACGGTACAGACGGCGTTGCTCGAAGCGCGCTTTCTCGACGGCGACCGCAAAGTCTTCGCCGCGTTCCAGAAGGCGGCCGCGGCGGCGATGGACGCGAAGGCATTCCTGCGCGCCAAGACGCTCGAGATGCAGCAGCGGCATCAGAAATACGAGAACACGCCCTACTCGCTGGAGCCCAACTGCAAGGAAAGCCCGGGCGGCTTGCGCGACCTGCAGACGGTCATCTGGGTCGCGCGTGCCGCCGGCCTCGGCCGCACCTGGCAGCAGCTTGCGGCGCACGGCCTGATCACGCCTTTCGAGACGCGCCAGCTGCAGCGCAACGAGGGCGTCCTGAAGCTGATCCGTGCGCGCTTGCACGTCATCGCCGGCCGGCGCGAGGATCGGCTCGTGTTCGACCTGCAAACCGCCGTCGCCGAGAGCTTCGGCTATCGGGCGGCAGACGGGCAGCGCGCCTCCGAGCGGCTGATGCGCCGCTATTACTGGGCGGCCAAGGCGGTGACGCAGCTCAACCAGATCCTGATGCTCAACATCGAGGAGCGCGTCAACGGCCTGCAGAACGCACCGATGCGGCCGATCAACGAGAAATTTCTCGAACGCGACGGCATGGTCGAGGTGGTGAGCGACGATCTCTACCAGCGCGACCCCCACGCCATCCTCGAGACCTTTCTCGTCTACCAGCAGACGATCGGGCCCAAGGGCCTCTCGGCACGGACCCTCCGCGCGCTCTACAACGCGCGCACCTTGATGGACGCGAAGTTCCGCCGCGACCCGGTGAACCACGCGACCTTCATGAAGATGCTCCGCTCGTCGGGCGGCCAGACTCACGCGTTCCGGTTGATGAACGAGACCAGCGTGCTGGGGCGCTACCTGTGGGTGTTTCGGCGCATCGTCGGCCAGATGCAGCACGACCTGTTCCACGTCTACACCGTCGATCAGCACATCCTCATGGTGCTGCGCAACGTGCGTCGCTTCTTCATACCCGAGCACACCCACGAGTACCCGTTCTGCTCGCAGCTCGCCTCGACGTTCGACCGGCCCTGGGTGCTGTACGTCGCCGCCCTTTTCCACGACGTCGCCAAGGGCCGCGGCGGCGATCACTCGGTGCTCGGCGAGCGCGAGGCGCGGCGCTTCTGCCGCGACCACGGCATCGAGCGCGCGGACGAGCTGCTGATCGAGTTCCTGGTCGAGCAGCATCTGACGATGTCGCGCATCGCCCAGAAGGAAGACCTGTCCGATCCCGACGTGATCGCCGGATTCGCGAAGACGATCGGCAATGAGCGGCGCCTGACCGCGCTCTATCTGCTCACCGTCGCCGACATCCGCGGCACCAGCCCGAAAGTCTGGAACGCGTGGAAAGGCAAGCTGCTCGAGGACCTCTATCGCCTCACCCTGCGCGCGCTCGGCGGCGCCCGACCCAACCTCGACGCCGAGATCGAAGCGACCAAGCTCGAGGCGCGCCTCCTGCTCAACCTGGCGTCGCTGCCCGGCACCGTCGAGGTGCCGCTCTGGCGGACGCTCGAGCTCAGCTACTTCGCGCGGCACGAGGCCGGCGAAATCGCCTGGCACACGAGATCGCTGATCGATCGGGTCGATTCGGCCAGGCCGGTCGTGCGGGCGCGCATCAGCCCTTTCGGCGAAGGTTTGCAGGTGCTCGTCTACGCGCCCGACCGGCAGGACCTCTTCGCCCGCACCTGCGGCTACTTCGACGGCGCAGGCTTCAACATCCTCGACGCGAAGGTGCACACGACGACCACCGGCTACGCGCTCGACACCTTCCTCGTCGTCAGTCCGCACTTCGATCAGCACTACCGCGACCTGATCGGCTACGTCGAGACGCAGCTCGCGCTCGCGCTCGAGGCGATCGGACCGCTGCCCGAGCCGAGCCGCGGCCGGATCTCGCGGCGCGTTCGCTCCTTCCCGGTCACGCCGCGCGTGACCCTGCGGCCCGACGAGCGGGCGCAGCGCTGGCTGCTCGGCGTCTCGGCCAGCGACCGCTCGGGCCTGCTCTATGCGATCTCGCGCGTGCTCGCCAACCACAACATCAACCTGCAGCTCGCCAAGATCACGACGCTCGGCGAGCGCGTCGAAGACACCTTCCTGATCGACGGCTCGGCCCTGCAGCAGAACAAGCTGCAGCTGCAGATCGAGACCGAGATGCTCGACGCGATCAGTGCCTGATTCGAAGGCGGTGGATCTCACGTGTCGCTGACTCCGATCGACGCGACCGAGGCGCTATCCCGGCTCGAAGACTTCGGCAGCATCATCGACGCGCGCTCGGAAAGCGAATACGCGCTCGACCGCATTCCGGGCGCCGTCAACTGGCCCTCGCTGAACGACGCCGAGCGGGCAGCCGTCGGCACGGAATACAAGCAGGTTTCGCCCTTCGCGGCGAGAAAGCGCGGTGCCGCGATCGTCGCGCGCAACGTTGCCGCGCACATCGAGCGGCATGTGCTCGAGCTGCCGCGGGAATGGTCGCCGCTGATCTACTGCTGGCGTGGCGGCCAGCGCAGCCGAGCGCTGGCGATCGTGCTCGGCCAGATCGGATTTCGCGTTCATCTTCTCGAGGGCGGCTACCAGCGCTATCGGCGTGCCGTCGTCGCCGAGCTGGAAACGTTGCCGGCGCACTTCGACTTCCGTGTCGTCTGCGGGCCGACCGGTTCGGGCAAGAGCCGCTTGCTGGCCGCGCTCGCGGCACGCGGCGCGCAGGTGCTCGACCTCGAAGCGCTGGCGGAGCATCGCGGGTCGGTCCTCGGCCTCGCGCCCGGTGTCACTCAGCCGAGCCAGAAGGCGTTCGACACGCGCATCTGGGAAGCGCTGCGCCGCTTCGACGCGGCGCAGCCGGTCTGGGTCGAAAGCGAGAGCAAGAAAGTCGGCGACGTGCGCGTGCCCGAGGCGCTGATCGAGCGGATGCGGTCGGCCCCGTGCGTCTGGCTCGAGCTGCCGATCGAGCGCCGCGTCGCACTGCTGCTCGCCGAATACGACTTCTTCGTCAGCGACAGCGCCGCCTTCTGCGCCCGGCTCGATGCCTTGCGCGTGCTTCGGGGCAAGGCGACCATCGAGCGTTGGCAAGGCCTCGCACACTCGGGAGACAACGCGACGGTCGTTCGCGAGCTGCTCGACCAGCACTACGACCCCATCTACCTCCAGTCCTTGCGCCGCAACTTCGCCGGCATCGCCGATTCGGGAACACGCCTGGCCTGGGACGGCAGTGTCGAGGGGCTGTCCGGCGCGGCCCACGCGGCAATCGAAGGCGCTGCCTGAGCGGCCTGGCAAAACGTCACGGCGCCGATGCGCCCGGTCCGATGCGATCGAGCTTCATCCGCTGCGACAACGTGACGAACCTCGCCTCGCGGCGCAGTGGATCCCAACGCACGTCGTCCTTGAGGTAGACGAGCCGGGTATCCCGCACGCTGTAGGCCCGGTCGAGCGAATCGAGCGCCGCGGTCGTCTCGCCCAGCGCGGCATGAACGGCAGCCAGCGAGGTCGGCGGAACGTAGCGCACTTTCTGCAGTGCAAGGAGCCGGTCGCGCACCCTGCCCGCCTCCTCGCGCATGCCCATGTGGGCGAGGTGAATGCCGAGCGCGGCGGTGGCCTGCGTGCTTCCGTCGGCAAGCGCGTCGGCGCGCCGGAACGCCGCCAGCGCCTGCTCGGGATGATGCTCGGCCACCTCGCGCACGCCCGAGACGAGATGCGCGACCCAGAAGTCCGGATTGATGTTCAGCGCCCGGTCGAGGCGGAGCGCGGCCTCGTCGCGACGACCTCTCTCGAACAGGTAGGACGCCTCGAGCGCATTGAGGATGAGCGACATCGGATCGAGCTCGCGCGCCTGTTGCAGATGCGTGAGACCTTCGTCCGGCCGGTTCAGCGAAAGCAGCAGCAGGCCCAGGCCGAAGTGCGCCTCGACGACGTTCGGGTTGAGACCGAGCGCCTTGCGGAAGACCTCTTCTGCGCCCGGCCAGTCGTAGTCGTACCAGAAGCGGATCCAGCCCAGCCCGGCATGCGCCTCGGCCAGGCCCGGTGCCAGCTCGAGCGCACGCAGCGCGGCGACGCGGGCTGGCTCGAAGGCGTCGGCCGGCGCGACGTCGGCGCCGAACAGCATGCGACGATAGGTCTCGACCAACCCGGCGTAGGCGAGCGCGTAACGCGGGTCGATCTCGATGGCCTGGTTGTAGAGCGCGGCGCTCTTCAGCAGCCCGGTGGCGCGGATGCCTTGAGCGTGCAGCCGCGCCGCCAGGTAGAGCTGGTAGGCATCGGCATTGCGAGTGCCGCCGACGCCATTCGAGGGCAGCGTCGAGGCCGCTCCGGCTGCAGCGCCCAGCGAGGCCGCGAGAACGCGGGCCACTTTTTCGGAGATCGCGTCCTGCACATCGAAGACACCGGTGAAGCGCTCGTCGAAGCTGCCGCTCCACGCGGCGACGCCGTCGGGAACCGAAAGCAGGCGCGCCGTGACGCGGATCTGCTCGCCGCGCCGCTGCAGCGAGCCGTCGACGATCCATGCGACGTCGAGATCGCGTGCGGCCTGCAACGGATCCTGATCGGGCCCGGCATAGCGGCGCACCGAGCCGACCGAACGGACCACCACGCCGGGCAGCGTCGAGAGCCTGGCGATGAGGCTGTCGGCCATGCCGACTTCGAGCAGCTCGTCGCGTCCTTCGAGGACGAGCGGCTTGAAGGGAAGCACGGCCAAGGTCGGACGTGCTGCCATGGCCGGGTCGTTGCGCCGCGCGGTCATCCACCACCAGGCCACGCCGGCACCCGCCACGCATGCCGTGCCGAACGCGGACAGCCAGGTCCGCCGACGTAACGCTGGCGCGCGGGCCCGGCCTGCCGACACGTCATCGGGTGTCGACACCGGATCGACCTCGGCCGCGTCGATCTGCCTGACCGTCGCGACGAACCGGAAGCCGCGCCGCGGCACGGTCTGGATGTAGCGGCTGCCCTGGGCGTCGTCGCCGAGCGCGCGTCTCAACGCGGAGACGACCTGGCTGAGGTTGTTTTCCTCGACCACCACGCCGGGCCAGACCGCCAGGAACAAGGTGTCCTTGTCGAGCAACTCGCCGGCCCGTTCAACGAACAGGAGCAAAGCGGAAAAAAGACGCGGCGTCAGTCCGAGGTCGGTGCCGTCCCGGCGCAACACCCGCTGCTGATTGCGCTCCAGCACGAAGTCGCCGAACGCAAAGCGATCCGAGGCAGGCATGGCAGGTTTTTCAGAGTTCCTTCAAGGATCCTTCACTCCGGACCCAAGACTCCCGGCGAGGGAGGCGCGATTGTGACAGTCCGGTCGCAGCCTGCGGCCGGACTCACCCCTCGACCCACGGAGCTTCACATGACCCGCCTCAACTCGCTTCAATCGGCCGCCCTCGTCACCCTGACCGCTGCCGCAACCACCCTCCTCATCCAGGCCTGCGGCGGCAACGCCGAGGCACAAACCGCGTCCGACGCGAATCCCATCGAGGGCGTCTGGGAATCGGCGGTCACAATCAAGGACTGCACCAGCGGCGCGATCGTCAGGACCTTCAAGGGCGAAACCCTTTTCCATCGCGGCGGCTCGCTCAGCGCCGACAACTCGCTGCCGGTGCCGAGTCGCGGCGCTTCCTACGGCAACTGGAAGCAGGGGGTCGGCACCAGCTACACCGCGAACTTCCGCTTCCTCCGCTTCAACCCCGACGGATCGCTGGCCGGGTCTCAGAAGGTCAGCCGATCGCTGACGCTGTCGAGCGACATGAACACGTTGACCGGCACGCTGACCGGGCAAGTGTTCGATACGGCGGACGTCGTGCTGCAGCCGATCTGCGGCAGCGAAACCGCTGTGCGGATCTACTGACGCGCGACACAGCGCGTGAGGCGCGGGACAAGCGAGACCGTCCTGCGCCGGTCCTCAGCCCATGTGCAGACCGCCGTTGACCGAGAAATCGGCCCCCGTCGCGAATCCCGATTCGTCCGAAGCCACCCAGGACACCATCGAGGCGATGTCCTGCGGCGTGCCGAGCCGCTTGACCGGAATGCCGGCGACGATCTTGTCGAGCACTTCCTTCCGGATCGACTTGACCATGTCGGTGGCGATGTAGCCCGGGCTGACGGTGTTCACGGTCACGCCCTTGCTCGCCACCTCCTGCGCCAGCGCCATCGTGAAGCCGTGCATGCCGGCCTTGGCCGCGGAATAGTTGGTCTGGCCGAACTGTCCCTTCTCGCCGTTCACCGACGAGATGTTGATGATGCGGCCCCAGCCGCGCTCGACCATGTCGTCGATCACCTGCTTGGTGACGTTGAACAGGCTCGTCAGGTTGGTCTCGATCACCGCGTCCCAGTCCGCACGCGTCATCTTGCGGAACATGCCGTCGCGGGTGATGCCGGCGTTGTTGACGAGCA
>JBDTNU010000172.1:0-7320 GCA_039933535.1 Caldimonas sp.
TCGGGCTGGTGGCACTGGGTCGTCTTCAACATTCCGGCGACGGCCGCGGACCTGGCCGAAGGCGCGGGCACGGCCGACGGCAAGGCGCTGCCGGCGGGCAGCTCGCAAGGCCGCACCGACTTCGGTGCGCCCGGCTTCGGGGGCGCCTGCCCGCCGGTCGGCAAGCCGCACCGCTACGTCTTCACCATCTTCGCGCTGAAGACCGACAAGCTCGACATTCCCGCCGACGCGAGCCCGGCGCTGGTCGGGTTCATGGTCAACGGCAACAAGATCGGCGAGGCGAAGTTCACGGCGATGTACGGGCGCAAGAAGTAGACGACGGCGCGCGTCGCCGCGCCTCGCCTCGGCGGCTACTGGCCGTGAATCGCTCAGCTCGTCGCTGAATAAGCGCTCTTCGCGCCATCGGTCGTGTCGACGGCGTCGCCTGTCGGCGGCTTGCCGGCACCGCCCTGATCCTCGGGAATCTTCAGGCCCACGTAGGTGCCGGCGCTGATGCCGAGCACGGTCAGCAGCGACGCGTCGAACTCGGGCATGGTGAGGTGGGTCGCGACGTGGATCAGGAACATGAGGCCGAGGGCGATCGTCATGACCAGCATCTGGAAGCGCTGGATCGTGATGCCGTTCGCGTCGCTCAGCAAGTCGCGAAAGAACACGCCGCTCTCGCCGTGCGCAGGCGTGCGGTCGGCGGAAATGCCGACCGAGGCCATGGTTGTCGCGCTCGAGATGCCGAGCAAGGCCAGCGCCTGGCCGCTCAATGTCGGCAACTCGCCGGTGACCAGCCAGAGAAACACGAAGGCGGCGAAGATGATCGCGAACCACCAGGCGAGCTGCGTCTTGGCGAGGCTGAACGTGCGCGCCTCGAGCGCCGCGTCCTTGGTGCCGGCGTCGCGCAGCAGGGCCGAGTGCCTGGCCAGATAGATGAGCAGGCCCCAGACCAGCACGACCACGGCGACCGCGGTCGGCGACCACCACTCGAAGATGTAGAAGCTGAAGCTGCCGCCCGGCTTGGCCATCTGCTGCACCGTCTTGTCGTCCTTGAGCCAGCGGATGTCGTAGCCGAGCTCGCGCGGCCTGTGGGCGGTCGCCAGCGGATTGCCCAGGATCTCGTCCCAGACGGCGCGGTCGATCTCGGCCGACGTCTTGGCCACCCCTTCGTGATGCAGCGCGAAGGTCGCGGTCGGATTCGCCCCGTCGCTGCAGCCGACAGCGCGCAGTCCGGTGTCCATGTCCTTCACGAACAGGGCCAGCTTGTTCACGCCGCCGATCTGCTCGCAGGTCGTGCCCGGCAGCCGCGGGAAGGCATGGGTCCGGTTGATGTGCGTGTCTGCCAGGTCGAGGGCACCGGCATAGTGGTTGGAAGCGAACAGGACGATGATGACGATCACCACGTAGAGCAGGGTGGCGTAAGCGGCCTTGTGGCCGTGCGAGAGTTCTTTCATGGCTGCTCCTGCGCTGCGCTCAAGGGGTGACGAACAGATCGCGCTCGGCCTTGCGACGCTTCACGAGCCCTTCCATCTTCACGCCGCCCGCCATCACCCAGCGGCTGAACTGGTCGGCTGCGGCTGCCCGGTCGCCCTCATTGAGCTCGCGCAGCAGCGTCGAAGTCCCGAGATTGCCGATGCCGAGGTTGAAGGCGAAGCTGACCAGGGCGGCGAACTCGTTGTCGCTCAGCTCGACCTTGACCATCGTCAGAACGTCGCGTCCCACGTCCATCAGGTCGGCGGCGAGCAGGGCCTCGGCTTGTGGCCTGGTGATCCCGCCCGGATAGAGGGCGAAGGCGGCAGCGCGGTCGGCGGGGCCTTTGAGAAAGCGGCCGCCCTGGCGGATCGCATGGCCCCAGCCGATCGTCCAGATCTGGATCGGGTCGAGGTAGGGATCGATGTTGACAGTGGTCGGGTCGCCGTCGGGAATGCCCTCGAAGGACTTCACCAGATCGATGCCCGCCTGACAGACGTCACGCTGCGCCATCACACATCTCCCCTGCCTGCTCTTGGTGTCATCGGGTCTCGAGCGCAAGCGCCGCGTCTTCGCTGCAGCGGACCTGCAGCTCGGCCCAGCCTTCGGCGCCGAGCTGCTCGAGGGTCGCGATGTTCGCCTCGAAGATCGCCTCGGCCTCGGGAAAGGCGGCGACGGCGCGATCGATGCTTGCCTCGCGCAGCAGATGCAGCGTCGGATGCGGCGACCGGTTGGTGGCGTTGGCCACGTCGTCGTCGATGCTGCCGGCAAACCGGTACCGCGGGTGAAAGCTCGCCACCTGGATCACGCCTTCGAGGTCGAGCTCGGCGACGGCGGCCTCGGCCAGATCGAGAAAGTCGTTGTAGTCGGCGAAGTCGGTCAAGGCGTGCGGATGAATCAGCAGCGTCGTCTCGATGCGCTCCGGCGCGGCCTCGGCCAACAGGATCAGCTCGTCCACCAGCACTGCAAGCAAGGCTTCTGTGTCGTTCGCCTCGGTGGCGACGTAGCGCACCTGCCCCTTGACCTGCGGCGCCTTCGCGAACGGGCAAAGGTTCAGGCCGATGACGGCGCGCTCGACCCAGGCGCGGGTTTCGGCGATGGCGAGTTCGGTCATGGCTGAGGGCGGTGTATCACGTCGGCGTCATCGGGCCGGCGCCATTCGAAACCCGAGTGCCGCGCCGACGAACACCAGCGCGCCGAACCAGACCCACGCCGCCGGCGCGTCGAAGTTGAACAGCTTGAGGTGCATAAGCGAAGCGAGCACCACCAGCACGGTGAACACCAGCATGCTGGCCAGGACGATGCGGCGCGCCTCGGCCTCGGCCTCGCGCGCCAGCATGACGGCGCACACGCCATAGGCGAAGAAAGGTCCGGCGTAGATCGTTGCGAGCAGCGGCGGCAACTTCCACGGCCAGATCCGGACCATGCCATCGGGCGCGAACAGCAACGCCGCCGCAAGCAGCAGGCAGATCGCCGCGACGACGACGAGCAGCAGGTCGGGTGCCCGCGCGCGCGCCACGGCAGCGGCGCCACGACCGTAGTAGAGCCACGCACCCCAGAGCGGAAAGACAGCGTAGGCGCCCATCCAGAACCACACCTGCGGCTTGCCGAAGTCGAACTCGCCCAGATGCAGCAGCGACGCGACGAGGAGTGCGCCGGTCCACAGCGCCGCCAGCGCGACCGGGATACGCACCGACGCGATCCGCCGGGCGAAGAACGCGAGGACCATTGCCAGCAGGCCGGCGAAGTACATCGCGGCGATGAAGCGGGCGTGCAGCGCCGGCACCGTCCAGGGCAGCGCGCGGTAGACCTCGGCCGGCACGAAGTAGCCCCACACGCCGACCCAGAGCGCGAACAGGCCGACCCACACGAAGTACGCCTTGAATGCCCCGGTCACCACGCCTTGCTCCCGATCCGATTCGCCGTGCCGGCACGATGCCTGCGCGGATGCGAACTGTCGGCAACGCCCGACCGCGTGTCAATCGGGATCGGGACCGTCAGCGCAGGGATTGCGTTGCTAGGGCAGCGTCGCCCGGCCGATCAGTCCGGCGCTCGGCTCGGTGAACCACACCGTGCGATCGCCGCCGAAGGTCGGCCCGATCGCGATCGCGTTGAGCGCCGAATTCGGCGTGACGCTGGTGAACTCGACGATCGTGCCGTCGGGAGCGACGCGACCGATCAGGCCGTCGATGTAGTCGGTGAACCAGACGTTGCCGTCGGGGCCCGTGGCGATCGCACCGAGCATCGGGGCGCGACCGGTCAGGCCGGCGTTGTAGAAGGTGATGGCGTGGCTGACGAGATCGAACCTGCCGATTGCGGCGCCGTTGGTTCCGTTCTTGACGAACCAGAGTGCGCCATCGGCGCCGGCGGTGATGGCCGCGATCGACTGGCCGGGCAACAGGCCATCGCTGAATTCGCTGATCGCTCCCGCCGGCGTGATGCGCCCGATCACCGGCGGCGCGACGGCGCTGCCGCCTTCGACGAACCAGACGTTGCCGTCGGGCCCTACGGCGATGGTCGTTGCGGGGGCGGCCAGCGGCCCGTATTCGGTGACGAGCCGGGTGCCGACATCGAACTTGCCGATGCGGTTCGCGACGTACTCGGTGAACCAGAGGTTGCCGTCGCCACCCTTGGCGATCGCGTAGGCCTGCGACCCCGGCGTGATGCCGGTGCAGGTGGTGGCGACCCAACCGTTGCCGGCGCTTGCCGCGACCGCCGTGCACGACGTGACGCCGAGCGGCGGCGTGGCCGTCGTCGCACACGTGGTGGTGGTGAATGCGTTGCCGGCGTTCGCGGTCGACGCCGTGCAGGTGGCGACCAGGGTCGGGCCAGCGATCGACGTCGCGCACGTCGTGCCGGACCCGGCGACGCAGGTGCCGGGGGCGACGGGCACGCAAACGCCAGCGGAGCAGGACTGGTCCTGCGACGTGCTCAGCCGGACTTGCGAAGTGCTCATGAGCAGAGGCGCGTCGTACTCGACGGTCGCGCCGGTCGTCACGCTGACCATGCCGACCGCGCCGCTGAAGCCCGTGCCGCCGACCGGGTCGCAGAACCAGACGTTGCCGTCGGGTCCCGCTGCCAGAGGACCGGTCGCGAAGGCAGGAAGCGAAGCGACGCCGGAGACCGGGTAGCTGACGATGCCCGCGGGCGTGATCCGGCCGATCCGGGTCGGCTGGAAGCCGCCGCTGAACCAGAGGCTGCCGTCACCGCCGAGGACGATGCTGCCGCCATCGAGCGAGGGCACGACGCCTGCGGCAGCCGCGGAGAACTCGACGATCGTCGGCGCGCCGCTGACTGGCGCTGGCGCCGGGGCAGGCGCAGGAGCCGGCGCGGGTGCTGGCGCAGGTGACGGCGCGGGCGATGGCGGCGACGACGCAGAAGGCGGAGGTGCGGGCGCGCTGATCGGGCTGCCGGCCAGGATTTCCTGCCCACCGGTACCGCCGCCGCAAGCGCTCAGCACCGCCGCAAAGGCGGCGACGAGCCGCTGCATCCTCAGGTCGTTCATCGGGTCCCGCCTTGTCCCACCGCAGCGAGTGTGACGCGCCGGAGCGGGAGCGTTGCAAGCATATGTGTCGAGGCTGGGCGGCGACCCAGGTGACGCCTCGGCGCGGATACGCGACACTCGCGCCGCTGTCATGAACGCCGCCGCTGCCGCACCCCACGACGAAGTCGAACTGCTCGCCCTCGGCGAGGCGATGGTCGAGTTCAACCAGACCGGCGAGCGCGAAGGCCGCATCTGGCTGCAGGGCTTCGGCGGCGACACCTCCAACTTCGCGATCGCCGCCGCCCGCCAGGGCGCGAAGGCGGGCTATCTCTCCGCCCTCGGGGACGATTCGAACGGCAGGCTGTTGCGCGCGCTCTGGACCCGGGAAGGCGTCGACGCGAGCGGCGTGCCCAGCGATGCTTCGGCCTTCACTGCGATCTACTTCGTGAGCCACGACGCCGCTGGCCATCACTTCGACTTCATGCGCGCTGGCTCGGCGGCAAGCCGGATGACGCCCGCCTCTCTGCCGCGCGAACGGATCGCGGCGGCGCGCGTGCTGCACCTCTCGGGGATTTCGCTGGCGATCTCCGAATCGGCCTGCGCGACCGGCCTGGCGGCGATCGAGACCGCGCGCAGCGCCGGCGTTCGCGTCTCGTTCGACACCAACCTTCGCCGCAAGCTCTGGCCGCTGGAACGAGCGCGTGCCGTGATGCGCGAGGCGATGGCCCTGACCGACATCTGCCTGCCGAGTCTCGACGACATGAGCGCCCTCACCGGCCTCGCCGGACCCGATGCGATCGTCGACCATTGCCTCGGCCTCGGCGCGCGGACCGTTGCCCTGAAGCTCGGCGCCGAGGGCGCGCTGGTGGCCGACACGAGGCAGCGCTTCCGCATCGCGCCGCATCCCTGCAAGGCGATCGATGCGACCGGCGCGGGCGACACCTTCGGCGGCGCGTTCGTCGCGCGCCTGCTTGCCGGCGACGCGATCGACGCGGCCGGCCGCTATGCGTCGGTTGCGGCAGCGCTTTCGACCGAGGGCTTCGGCGCGGTCGAGCCGATCCCGAGCGCGGCGCGGGTTCGTGCGGCGCTGGCCTCGAGACCGAGCTGAACCTCTGACCGACGGGCCACCGTTCGTCGGCGGCGCATCCGGTGAATCGACGCTAAGGACTTCACGAATTGCGAGGGCGTTACAGGCGTCTCTGGACGGGCGGCTCGGCCGGGACACTCGTGCCCCGATCCGCTCGGCGAGACTTGCTTCTTTCCACGCAGCCTCGCCACCGCCGATGAATACCTCGTTCGATCAGACCAGCACGCAGCCCTCGCGCTGGGACCAGGAAGGCGTCGAATATGTGCGCTCGAACATGGACTGGTGCGCACGCTGCTCGAAGCGGATGGTCGGGCTCAACCCCGGCCTGAGTGCCGAGCAGGCGCTCGACATCGCCCACGAGCTCAGCCTCGACGACAACCAGCGCTGCAAATCGCCCGAGCTCGTTGCCGAGGACATGCATCGCGTGCAGGTTCGCACCGACAACTGAAGCCGGACTCCCGCCGTCTTGCGTCAGCGCCGGGCCAGTGACTCGGGCGGCGCGTCGCTCCAGCCGCCGCCGAGCGCGCGATACACGCTGACCAGCGCAGTGGCCTGGCCGACCTGCGATTGAACCAGCGCGTCACGCACCGTCAGCGACTGTCGTTCCGCATCGAGCACGACCAGCAGGTCGACGGCACCGGCGTCGAAGCGCAGCCGCGACAGGCGCGTCGCCTCCTCGGCATTGCGCGCCGCGCTGGCGAGCTTTTGCGCCTGCTCGGCGTTGCGCGTGAACTGGCTGAGCGCACCTTCGGTCTCTTCGAGCGCCACCGCCACGGTCTGCTCGTAGTTAGCCATCGACTGGCGCGCCCGCGCTTCGCTTGCCGCGATGCGCGACCGGACCCGGCCGAAATCGAGCAGCGGCCAGGTCAGTCCGGCGTTGAATGAATACTGGTGCGAGTCGCCCTCGCCCAGCGACGCAAGGCGATTGCTGGCAAAGCCGATCAGGCCGGTCAGGCTGATCCTCGGAAACAGGTCCGCAGTCGCGACGCCGATGTTCGCCGTGGCGGCCGCAAGCTGGCGCTCGGCGATGACGAGATCGGGCCGGCGTCGCAGCAGTTGTTCGGGCGTGCCGACCGGCAGCGCGCCGAGATCGACGATCGGCAGCGTCGGCAGCAATTGCGGCGTCGCGAGCAAGGTCGCCACGGTGCGCGGCGACTGCGCCGTCAAGGTCGCGAGCCGATACGAAGAACGGTCGATCGCGGCCTGCAGCACCGGCAGGCTCGCCTCGGTGCTGTCGTACAGGCTGCGTGCGCGCGCCACGTCGAGCCGGGTGCCGCGGCCGGCGTCGAAGCGC
>JBDTNU010000173.1:0-7316 GCA_039933535.1 Caldimonas sp.
GATGCCGGCAAGGTGCACGCGGCGATGCGCTTCGTCGACCATCACGGCCGGCCGACCGAGGCCTATCCCGCCAATCCCAACGGCAGTGCGGGCGGACTGACTGCGGTGACCACCGCCGACGGCCGCTTCAGCGCGCTCATGCCGCATCCCGAGCGCGTGTTCCGCAACGCGCAGATGAGCTGGACCTCGGGGGACCGCAGCAAGCACAGCCCCTGGATGCGGATGTTCGAAGGCGCGCGACGACGGGTTGGCTAGCGCGGCCGGGCCGCGCGCTCGGGCGCGTCGCTATTTCCCTGGCACGCGAATTCCCTGCGCTGGCCCGAGGTGCACGCCGCTGTCGAGCAGGAGCAACTCGCCGGTAACGACGCGCGCACCGTCGACGAGCCACAGCACGGCGTCGGCCACGTCTTCGGCGCTGCAGGCGCGGCCGAGCGGTGCAAGCGCTTCGTAGCCGGCCTTGAGCTTGTCGTAACCTTCCTGGCCGATGCCGTCGACGAACCAGCGCGTCGTGATGAGCCCGGGGCAGACGGCATTGACTCGAACCTCTGGCGCCATGGCTCGCGCGAAGTACAGGGTCATGGCGTTGACCGCGCCTTTCGACGCAACGTAGGCTACCGACGAGCCTATGCCCAGCGCCCCGGCGATCGACGACACGTTGACGATTGCGCCGCGTGCCGTCTTCAGATGCGGCGCGCAGGCGCGAATCATCTGCAAGGTGCCGAGCGCGTTGACGCCGACTACACGCTGGAAGGTTTCGGTGTCGATCGCATCCCAGTTGGTCGCACCGGCGAAGCTCGTGATGCCGGCGTTGTTGACGAGCGCGTCGAGGCGGCCCCATCGCTCGACGGCAGCCTGCGCCATCGCGCGGCAGTCGGCGTCCTCGGCCACGTCGCCACGCATCAGCAGCGTGTCGGCGCCCGCGCTGCGGCAGGCCGCGGCGGAGGCTTCCGCCTCGGCGACGCTCTTCGAGTAGTTGACCAGCAGGTCGTAGCCGCGCCCGGCCAGCGCCAGGGCGGCGGCCGCTCCGACACCCGTTCCCGCGCCCGTGACGATCGCGACCTTGCGTGCAGCGCTGTCCATCGCTTCTCCTCGATTTGACGTGGTCCTCATTCTCGCCGCCTACGCCCGGAGCGAGCGCCTTGTCACCACATCACGCCCGCGCACCGCTCGACGGCCGTTCGCGTCGGCCTCGGCGAGCAGCAGCGCGATCGAAGCGCGCCGCGAAAGCAGGCTTCGGTGCCGTTCCGGTTGCGCGCCGCGAGATGGGCGTTGCCTTCGAAGAAGAGACGTTCGGCATCGTTGTCGTTCATGGTGGCGCAGAGTCTGGCCGCCGAACGATTCCGGAGTGTTTCCGGCCTGGCCGCGAGCGCCTCGCGGACGCCCCGAAAAGAAGGGGTTTTCGCGGGCTATTCCCTCGCTGGTCCGGCCTGCACGGCGTTTCCTAGATACTCGCCCGTCTGTCTTCGCGCTCATCCAACGCATGTACCTTCGCGGCCTCGGCACCGCCACGCCACCTTCGCGCTACACCAAGGCCGAGTGCCTCGAAGCCTTTCAGCGCTCCGACTGGTTCGCGCGGCTCGACACCCGCTCGCACCTGATCGCACGCACCGTGCTCCAACGCGACAACGGCATCGAGGCACGGCGGCTCGCGCTCGAATCGCTGGCCGAGGTGTTCACGATCGATGCCGACACGCTCGATCGGCGCTTCCTCGCGCACGCGCCGGTGCTGGCGGCCGAGGCCGGATCGCGCGCGCTGGTTTCGGCCGGCCTGGAAGCGGCGCAGATCGGTGCCGTCGTCGTCAGCACCTGCACTGGGTACCTTTGCCCTGGCCTGTCGGGCTACGTGGTCGAGCGGCTCGGCCTGCGTGCCGACGTGCAGGCCTACGACCTGGTCGGCCAGGGCTGCGCCGCGGCTCTGCCCAACTTGCAGCTCGGCGGCGCACTGCTCGCTTCGGGCGCGGCCGAGCACGTGCTCTCGGTCTGCGTCGAGGTCAGCAGCGCGGCGATGTACCTCGACAACGACCCGGGCGTGCTGATCAGCGCCTGCCTGTTCGGCGACGGTGCCGGCGCCGCCGTGCTGTCGCGGGAACCGCACGGTCACGGCCGACGCATCGAATGGAAGGACGGCGCTTCGATGATCGAGCCGGCGCAGCGCAAGGCGCTGATGTTCGAACAGCGCGAGGGCATGCTGCGCAACATCCTCACCCGCGAGGTGCCGGTGCTCGCAGCCGACTACGCGCATCGCGTGCTCGAGACCGTGCTCGACCGCGCGAAGCTGAACAGCGGCGACATCGCCGCCTGGATCATGCATGCCGGCGGCCGAGACGTGCTGCTCGCGCTCGAGCGCCGCTTCGAGCTCGACCATGACGCCTTCCGCTACAGCGCGGCGATGCTGCGCGAATACGGCAACCTGTCGAGTGCCTTCGTCTACTTCGTGCTCGAGGCCGCACTCGCCGACGATGCGCCTGGCGGATGGTGGTGGCTCTCGTCGTTCGGCGCGGGTTTCAGTTGCCATGGCGCCTTGTTGAAGGTCGATTGAGATGGGTGGTCTGTCGCGCGTTCTCGAGCCGGAGACGCTCGACCATCTCGCGCCCGACGATCCGGTCGCGCAGCGCTCGCGGCGCGACCTGCGGCGCGTCAACGCATTCATGGGCGCGCGCCGCATCCTTGCTCGCGCCCTGGCGCGGGCCGGCGCCGATGGCGTCGCGAAGCCGCTGCGCATCATCGAGCTCGGTTGTGGCGATGGCCGATTGATGCTCGACGTCGCCAGGCATCGTGGCGATCGCTGGCCGGCGGTCAGCCTCGACCTGCTCGACCGCCAGCCGATCGTCGACGCCGAGACGATCGCGGCCTATTCCGCCGCTGGCTGGCGAGCCCGGCCGGTCGGTGCAGATGTCCTCGACTGGGCCGCGAAGCCCGATGCCGGCGAGCGGTGGGATGTCGTCGTCGCCAATCTCTTCCTGCATCACTTCGACGGCGAGGCGCTGCGCAGCGTGTTGGCGGGCTGCGCGGCGCGCGCCGATGCCTTGGTCGCCTGCGAGCCGCGGCGCAGCCGTTTTGCGCTGGGCGCAAGCCACCTGATCGTCTTTCTCGGCGCCAATGCCGTGACGCGCAGGGACGGCGTGCTGAGCGTTCGTGCCGGCTTTGTCGGCCGTGAGCTGAGCGACGCGTGGCCGGGCAAGGAGGGCGCGTGGCGCCTGGATGAATACGACGACGGCCTGTTCACGCATTGCTTCTGTGCCACCCGCAAGGGCAGGACGTCGTGAACACACAGTTCGACGCTGTGATCATCGGCGCCGGCCCCGCCGGAGCGAGCGCGGCGATCCTGCTCGCGCGCGCTGGCTGGTCGGTCGCCCTGGTCGAGCGCCAGCGCTTTCCGCGCCGCAAGGTCTGCGGCGAATGCATCGCCGCCAGCAACCTGCCGCTGCTGAATGCGCTCGGTATCGGCTCCGCGTTTGCGCGACTGGCGGGCGCGGAGTTGCGCCGGGTCGCACTCATGCGTGGCGCCGAAACGATCTTCGCGCCGCTGCCGTCGGCCGGATCGGCGTCGCATCGCTACGGCCGCGCGCTCGGCCGAGAGCATCTCGACACCTTGCTCGCAAACGAAGCCGAGGCTGCCGGTGCGACGATGTTTCAGCCCTGGTCGCTGCAGGCGATTGATGGCGCCGCAGGGCGGTTTCGCCTGAGCGTGCAGCCGGTCGGCGAGGCCGGCGCTGCGATGACGCTCGAAGCCGCGCTCGTCGTTGCCGCGCACGGTTCGTGGGAACCGCTGCCTTCCGAACGCGCAGTCTTGCGCAGGACGCGCAAGCCGAGCGACCTGTTCGCCTTCAAGGCCAACTTCCGGGCCAGCTCGATCGCCGCCGACCTGCTTCCCGTGCTCTCGTTCGACGGCGGCTATGGCGGCATGGTCGTCGCTGACGACGGCCTGGCCACGCTCGCCTGCTGCATTCGTGAAGACCGGCTCGATCGCGACCGCGAGGCGGTTCCCGGCGAGCGCGCAGGCAGCGTCGTCGAGGCGATCCTGCGCCGCGAATGCGCAGGCGTGGCGGAGGCGCTCGAAGGGGCGTCCCGCGAAGGCGCCTGGCTCGCCACCGGCCCGATCCGGCCGGGCGTCCGGCTCGGTGCGAACGACGGCATCTTTCGCGTCGGCAATGCCGCCGGCGAGGCGCATCCGATCATCGGCGAAGGGATCAGCATGGCCGTGCAATCGGCATTCGTGCTGGCCTCGCTGCTGGCACCGGCACGCAACGCCGCAGTCGCCGCCCGTTCGGCGGCAGAGGTGCAAGCGCGCCTGCTGCACGAGTACGAGGCGCGCTGGCAGCGCCGCTTCTCGTCACGGCTGCGCATCGCCGCCGCCTTCGCGCATCTGGCGATGCGGCCGTGGGCGGCTCGCTCGGCGTGGCCGATCGTGCGCGCCTGGCCGGGTCTGCTGACACACGGCGCGCGCTGGACCGGCAAGACCCGGTGCGCGCCGGAAGCGGCGAAGCTCGTCGCACTGGAGGCTTGAGCTCTGGCCGGAGGGCCGGCCAGCGATCGTCGGCGGGTCATCGGGTATCGTCGTCGCGTGCCCCTTGCGCCGAACGATGCCCTGCCGCGATCGCGCTTCGATCGCCTCGATGCGCTGCGCGGCGTCGCCATCGTCTGGATGGCGGCCTTTCATTTTTCGTACGACCTCAACTACTACGGCTTCATCCACCAGGACTTCCATCGCAACCCGACCTGGACCTTGCAGCGCACCTGCATCGTCACCCTGTTCCTGGTCTGCGCAGGCGCTGGCCAGGCGGTCGCGGACGCGCAGGGGCAGTCGCTGCGGCGGTTCTGGAAGCGCTGGGCGCAGGTCGCGGGCTGCGCCTTGCTGGTGAGCGTTGGATCGTGGTGGATGTTCCCGCGCAGCTACATCAGCTTCGGCGTGCTGCACGGCATCGCCGCGATGCTGATCGTCGTCCGCTTCACCGCGTCTTGGGGCGCCTGGCGCTGGCCACTCGGCCTGATCGCCATCGCGCTGCCGCGCCTCGTACAGGATCCGTTCTTCGATGCCCGGGCCACCAACTGGATCGGCCTGGTCACGCAGTTGCCGGTGACCGAAGACTATGTGCCGCTGCTGCCGTGGCTCGGCGTCATGTGGTGGGGCGCGGCGGCTGGATCATGGGTTCTGGCGCAGCGGCCGGAGTGGCCTTCCGGGCCGCTGCCGCGCGCCGGCCGGCCGCTTGCGATGCTTGGCCGCTGGAGCCTGAGCTTCTACATGGTGCACCAGCCCATGCTGATCGGGTTGCTGATGCTGGTGCTTTGGCTGCGCCGCTGATCCAGGGCGGCGTGGCACGGGCCTCGTTCAGGGCGTGCCAGGAATCAGTTGCTGGAGCAGCGGCCGGAACTTCTCGGCCAGGCGATTGAAGCCCGCGGGCGTGGGATGCATCTCGTTGGCCCAGTCGGCATCGACGAGCGTGCCCGCCGTTTCGACAAGGTGGACGTCGTTGTTCTGCGCCGGGTCGGCGAGCGCCTTGAGCACGGTGATGAAGTCGTCCATCAGGCGGCGCACCACGTCGGCCTGCAGCGCCGTCGGCACCTGCCGGGCGATCATCGGTTGCTGCAACCAGCCGCCGAGGCCGAAGATGCCGCCCTTGACACCGCCGAAGCCGATGTCGTCGGGGATCGCGTAGTCGTAGTCCTGCAGGACGATCGGCACGGTGGGCTTCACCGAGCGGATGAAGTCGATCAGGCGCTGGTAGTTGGTGGCCAGCTCGCGCAACATCTTCCATGGCTGCCGTTCGATGCCCTGCGCTGCGTCTCCGGGATCGAAGCATTCGTCGGCGCTGGCCGCGGCCGAGCAGTCGAGCCTGAGCAGCGAAGCGAAGTGCTCGATGCCGGCGAAGTCGTTGCCGCCGGCGCTCAGCAGCACGCACTGGATCGTCGGATAGCCGCTCATCGCGCTCTTGAAATCGTTCCACAGGCGTGGCGTGCCGCCGACCATCTCGCGGAGCTCGGCGCCGTTCTTGCCCTTCGCGAGCAAGGTCTTGGTGCCCTGCCAGATCGAGTTGATCGGAATCAGCAGGTCGTTGTTCGGGTACCAGAACCAGCTGTCGCCGTAGGCGAGGATGTCGGGGCTCAGGCCCTCGGACTGCATCACGTTCTCGTTGCCCCAGAAGGGTAGGGAGGCCATGGCTTCACTCCATTTGTCGTGGTTGGTTTCAGTTCGCTGAACGGTAGCCCGGGCCGTTGCCGCTGACAAGCCAAGACCCTCGCGGCGACCTGCGCCCGCTACCATCGCCGCATGGCGACGCAGATACTTTTCGGCTTTCACGCGGCAACGATCCGCCTCAAGACGGCGCCGCGCTCGGTGCTCGAGATCCATGTCGACCCGAGCCGGCGCGACCATCGCATGCGCCAGTTCGTCGAGCGCGCCACGGCCAGCGGCGCACGCATCATCGAGAGCGACGACGCCCGGCTGCAGAAGCTGAGTGGCACCTCGCGCCACCAGGGCGTCGTGGCACGCGTCGAAGCCCTGGCCGTGAGCCACTCGCTCGACGACACGCTCGACGCCGTCGAGGGCGCACCGCTCCTGCTGGTGCTCGACGGCGTGACCGACCCGCACAACCTGGGCGCGTGCCTGCGCGTGGCCGACGGCGCCGGCGTGCACGCGGTGGTCGCACCCAAGGACCATGCGGTCGGGCTCAACGCGACGGTGGCCAAGGTGGCGAGCGGTGCGGCCGAGACGGTCCCGTACTTCATGGTCACGAACCTCGCCCGCACACTCAACGAACTGAAGGAGCGCGACATCCGCGTCATCGGCACCGCCGAAGACGCGCGACGCTCGATCTATCAGGTGGACCTGAGCGGCCCGCTCGCGCTCGTGTTCGGCGCCGAGGGCAAGGGGATGCGCCAGCTCACGGCGAAGACCTGCGACGAGCTGGTCCACCTGCCGATGCATGGCGCGGTCGAGAGCCTCAACGTCTCGGTCGCAAGCGGTGTCTGTCTTTACGAAGCGGCGCGCCAGCGCAGCGGGGGAGCGCGTTGATGGCCATGACCGAAGTCCGCCACCCGCTGGTGCGCCACAAGATCGGCCTGTTGCGCGCCGCGAGCCTGTCGACCAAGAGTTTTCGCGAGATCACGGCCGAGCTCGGCCGCCTGCTCGCCTATGAAGCGACCGCCGATTTTCCGCTCGAGACGACCACGGTCGAAGGCTGGGCCGGGCCGGTCGAGGTCGAGCGGATCATGGGCAAGAAGGTGACGCTGGTGCCGATCCTGCGCGCCGGTCTGGGCATGCTCGACGGCGTGCTCGACGCGATTCCGAACGCCAAGGTCAGCGTCGTCGGCATCGC
>JBDTNU010000174.1:0-7313 GCA_039933535.1 Caldimonas sp.
GCCTTCAGCACCTTGGGCTGGTTGTTCACCGCGAACGCACCCAGCGATCCGCCGAGGATCGCCATCAGCTCGGTCGGCAGGGCGTGAATGATCACGCCGATGTTGCCGCCGTGCAGGATGAAGGCTCCGAAGATGCAGCCGAGTGCTACTGCGTAGCCGATCAGGACAACCATGGTGATGTGAATCCGGTACGCGCCTGCGGACCTTGCTTGCCGGCACGTGCCATATATCGGCCCGGGTCCGGTTCACTTGAGTGTCTGCGTTGGAAGACTCGGGCGATCCAAGCATCAAGGCCCGGATTGCGACCCACAAGAAATCGCGACCCACAAAAAGAGGCGGGTCCCGAAGGACCCGCATTCAAAGCACATTCAGGAATGTGCTGGAGGAGACAAGCAAGAAAACCAGAGAACCCGTTCTATCGGCAGGTTTTTGGAAACGTTTAGTGAAGTCAGTGCATCTGGATCGAGCCGAGCGCCTTGCCCTTGCCGGCGCGCGCAGGCGGGCTGCACAGGCCGCACTCGTAGTGCTTGGCGATCTCGTGCGGATGGGTGACGAAGCTGCCCCTGCACTTGCGGCACTTGGTCATCGTCAGCATGCCGTTGTCGACGAACTTGACGAGGCGCCAGGCGCGCGTCACCGACAGCAGCGGCTCGAGGCCCTGCGCCGTGGTCTGCTCCTGATAGAGCTGGTAGGCCTTGATGACGACGTCGATCTCGTCCATCTCGGCGACCTTGTTCAGGTACTCGTGGATGTTGAGAAAGAGCGAAGCGTGGATGTTCGGCTGCCAGGTCATGAACCAGTCGGTCGAGAACGGCAGCTGGCCCTTGCTCGGCGACTTGCCCGCCACTTCCTTGTAGAGACGGAGCAGCCGTTCGTACGACAGGTCGGTTTCCGATTCGAGAACCTGGAGCCGGGCGCCGAGCTGGATCAGCGCGACGGCGCGGCTGATCTGCTTGGCTTCGGTCAGGATGCTTTTCATGCGCATGGTCCGGTGCAACGCTTGGGACTACGCGGCTTCCTGATGGCGGCCGGCCATCAGGATCGAGGCGTGCAGGCGATTCGTGCTGTCGTTGGCGGCACTCTTGCCATGGTTGGTCAGCAGGCCCCAGACCATGTCGTCATCCATCCGGAAGCGGCACAGCAGCGTGTTGCCGGCGGCGATCTTCATCATCTGGGCCGGCGTCAGCAGGGCGATCAGCGCCGCGCTTTCCTCGCTGATGCCGAGGCGGAAGAGGGCCTGGTCGCGGTCGGTGCGGATCAGGCTTTGCGCCAGCATCAGGTACGACAGGTTGGCTTCGCGAATTTCGTTCAGGATCTGGTCGGCGTTCATTCTGGGCTCCGGGTTCGGGTTTGCTTGCGGTGCAGGTTTTTGCCTTGCGATGGGATGGATTCTGATCAGACGAGATGCCCTGAACCATCAGGTCATCTCGGTCGCTTGAGTCCAGCTTCTTCCAAGGCACCTGTCAGGCAACTTCCTACACGGCTCGTCGTCGAAAGCGTGGATCTGGTGAGCGCCAGAAGGCCTCTCCGGGGTTTCCTGCCGGCGCCGGCGCCGCTTGATTGCCCTGGCCGATCTGGCGGAGACCGGCTGCGATGGACCGCCGCTCACCATCGCCTCGGGGCCGACCTGTCGTCTGCGACCTGGCCGAGGCGGCGGCTCGCCTGGCGATGCACCGGTACTTCTCGATCGCAGTCGACAGCACCTCGCCGCGACAGGCGTTGAAGCGGTCGGGTCGTCGATGTCGCCGAAGAAGTACGAGATCCGACGCGTCGTGGGCCTGCTGATCAGGCGCCTGCCTCAGGACGCCAGGGCGTGACTCTGCGGCGAAGGCACTGCCGGGGCCGCGGCCAGCTCCGGCTCCGAGACCGGGCGCGGGCGGTACAGATAGGTCGGAGCGACTGCGTCGTCGGGCACGCGCAGGTCCGACTGCAGCGCCCGGGCGGTGGTGCGCTCAGCGTCGGTGGTCACCGTCTTGCGCAGGGTGACCCGCATGAAGGCAGCGGCATCCTTTGCACAGGGCTGCAGTTGGGCATCGAGGTAGGTCGAGCCGTCGACGATGAAGCGATGCTCGAACCAGCCGAGATACCAGAACCAGTCGGTGTAGTACAGCCAGGAGTTCTCGTTCATGGCGCGTACATGGGTCGGATCCTGCCACGCGGTCGGCGCTCGCTCGTAGGGCACCTCGATCAGGAATTGGCCACCGGTCGCCAGCAGCCTCAGGCAGTTGGTCATCAGCGCCGGCAGGTCGTGCACGTGCTCGAGCACGTTGTTCGCATTGATCAGCGAAACGCTGCACTCCGCCAGGCGCACCGGCCCGACGGTGGCCGACATCGCGAGGTAGGGAAAGTCGATCTCGGCTGCGAGATCGAGCAGCAGGTCGGGCTCGGCGCGATCGAGGACGTCGAGATTCAGCCAGCCGCCCTTGTAGTCCTTGCCGGAGCCGAGGTTGATGCGGGTGGGCTGCCACGCCTCGGCGGGCCGGCGCTCACGATGCCCCGTGCCCAAACCCACCGCGAACGCCAGCATGTCGGCATACGCTTCGATCGGGTCGGCCTGCTCGAAACGCTCGAGCGCGGCCTTCGCGAGGCGGTGGTACGGTGCAGTGTCGAAATCTTCGCTGAAGAATTGCTCCAGCTGTCCGTCCTCGATCCAGAGCACGCTGTCCTCGAACGCTGGGTGCGGATGGGTGCGCGGCGTGCGCTCGGAGATGACGAAGGTGCCGAGCGAAAGACAGTGCGCGACGCGGGCCTGCTCGAAGCGACCGCTCTCGTAGAAGTGCACATTCAACACCGCCTTGGCCTGCAGGATGTAGGCGTCGCGCTCGGCGCCGTAGAGGGCGGTGTCCAGCACTTTTACCGTCCGTCCCTGGGCGCGGATCCGCTCGAGCCAGGCGCAGCGGCGCTCGTTCATGCTGCCGAAGAACAAGAGGTCGATCGGACGGTCTTCCAGCGGAATCGGGTCGAGCGGCACCAGGTAAGGCGCGTGCAGCAAGGGAACGACGAGCACATCGTCGGCATGCTTGGTGTAGGCGGCGCGGTTCTCGGCGTCGTAGTCGACGACCGCCGAGCTTTCGAGCAGGCGCAGATAGGCTTCCGGCACCTTCGCCCCGCCCTCGCCGAGCTGCTCGAGGTTGACGAACACGCAGGCGTGGCGCTCGCGCAGCCCGGCTTCGAAGCCCAGATGCGCTCCGAACACGAAGTTCACCGCGTCGTGACGCAGCCGGTTCTTGGCGATCGAGACCGTCGCACCGAGGCGCCGGAGCTGGAAGCGGAAGTACCGCGCCTGGTCGAGCAATCCCAACGAATGGACGTATCCGGTCGGTTGCTGGATGCAGAGGTGGATGTGGGGAAGCTCGCTCATTCGGATGCTCTCGGCAGGGCACGTGGGTCGGGCAAACTCAGCGCCCGACATGCGTTGAAAGCTTAGGTCGCGGGACTTGACCCGAAAGGTCGAAGAAGCCGGTGATTGCTACGCAATTGCCGGCACGTCGGCCTGTGCCGCGAGCGCCTCCGGTGGCTTGCCCGCCAGCGCGCGGGCCCACATCCGCAGGTAGAGCTGCTCGATGTCGCGGGCGAAACGCTCGCCGTCGAACAGCGGCGTGCGGTGACGCTCGGCAACAAGACGGTCGCGCAGTTCAGCGCGCCGCGCGGGATCGGCGGCGAGCGCCTCGACGCAGCGCCGATACGCGTCGACATCGGCACACACCAGCTCGGGCAGACCGGCCGTGCGCAGCAGGCTGGAGGCAACGCGTTGGGCGAAGGTCGGGCCCTCGATCGTCACCACCGGCACGCCGACCCAGAGCGCTTCGCCCGCGGTCGTGTGCGCGTTGCAGGGCCAGGCGTCGAGATAGATGTCGGCGCTGGCGAGCCGGGCGAGATGGCCCTCGAGCGGCAGCAACGGTGCGAACACCAGGCGCCCGGCGGCGATGCCGCGCTGCAGCGCCGCGGCCGTCAGCGCCGCCTGGACGTTGGTGTTCCATTGCAGCAACCAGAGCACCGCATCCGGCAGCTCGCGCAGCAGCGTGCACCACTGGTCAAATACCGCGGGCGAGATCTTGTACGACTGGTGAAAGGCGCACAGCACGAGCGCCTCTTCGGGCAGGCCGAAATCAGCCCGGGTCGAGACGCGCGGCAAGGCACGACGCGCGTCGTTCGGCTGGTAGCAGTTGGGAAGCTGGGCGATTTTCTCGCTGAAGTGGGCGGCGTCTGCGAGCGGCGTGACCACGCGGTCGCCGATCAGGTAGTCAATGTAGGGTGCTCCGGTGCTGCCGGGAAAGCCGAGCCAAGTGACCTGCAACGGCGCCGGGCGCTGCGCCAGCACCGGCAGCAGCGTATCGTAGGTCGCGCCCTTGAGATCGACCAGGATGTCGATGCCGAGTTCGCGGATGCGCGCGGCCATGGCCTGGAAGCCCAGGCCAATCAGGTCCTCGAAATGCTCGCTGCCGGCGCGCAGGCGCTGCCGCATCGGGGACTCGTCGCGCGGGCCGGCCGAAAACAGCGTGACCTCGAAGGCGCCGCGGTCGTGGCATTCGAGCATCTGCGCCATGAGCTGGCTGGTAGCGTGCTGGTGGAAGTCGGCCGAAAGGTAGCCGATGCGAAGCCGTCCTTCATGAGCGCGCGCCACGCGCCGTGGCAAGGGCGGGTACATGGCCCCGACATGCAATGAATAGTGGCGGGAGACCTTCAGCTGCTCGAGCGGATCGTCGACCAGCACGGCATGGGCGAACGGCGAGGTCTCGAGCGCGACATTGTCCGGGGCGGCGCGAACCGCCTCGCGCAGGCCGCGCATCGCCTCTTCGGCGTGCTCCCAGCGACAGGCCTCGCGCTCGTGAAACGCAAGCTGGCCACGAGCCGCAAGATCGCTACTGCCGAGCCCGAGCAGGACCGCGGTCCGTATGCACTCGGCAGCCTCGGCCTTCATGCCCAGATCCTTGAACGACATGCCGAGGCGAAAGTGTGAGAGCGAGTCGTCCATCTTCAGCGCCAGTGCGTCGAAGAAGGAACGGATCGCGTCTTCATGGCGACGGCTGCGCTGCAGCGCAACGGCCAGCGACACGTGATGATCGTGGTCGCGCGCCACGTCGGCGGGCAGGGCCTGCAGGCAGGCGGCTGCCTCCTCGGCGCGGCCGAGGCCGAGCAAGGCGTGCGATTCGAGCGTGCAGGCCAACGAAGAACGCGGATCCGCTTCGCGGATCAGCCGGGCGCAGCGAGCCGCCTCTGCCGTGCGACCGGCCTTGATCAGGGCATGAGCGGCGGCCAACGCGTAGGCCGGGTCGCCGTGCAGGCCGCTGGCCTGCTTGAACTCGCTCGCGGCGAGCGGCCACTGCTCGCGCCGCGCATGACCTTGCCCCGCCTGCCAGCGACGATGGGCGCGCGCGTGCTCGCGAGAGGCACCGGGATGCGCGGGATTAGGAAGTGCGAGAGCCATGGTTGCGAAGGCCGTGACGGCGCGGCCAGGCCGCGACGGCTCACGAAAAGTCATGCCCGAAGGGTAGGTGGCGGGGCGCCTCGTGAACGCCCGAAATGAGGCCGCTCCGCGGGCCAGTTCGGCTCAGGCGGTGGTGTGGGCGGGCAAGCCTGAGCGATCGCCCGAGGCGGCATCGGCGTCACGGCGCAACGCCACCGTCCGCTCGCGCCAGCGCGCTGCTTCGCCTTCGTGACCCAGGCCCGCGTGCAGCACCGAGAGGTTGTGCGCCGCGAGAAAGCTGCCCCGGCCGCGCACCGTGTCGTGAAGCTGCGGCTGCTCGCCGATCTCGATCGCGCGCAACCAGCTCGACTCGATCATCGGCAGCAGGTCGGCCGCGCGCTCGGGCCGCGCGGCGGCCCAGTCGAGAAAGAGGTCGCCGAGGGTGAAGAAGAAGTCTGGCGAGTCCGACCAGCGAGGCATCTCGGCGTCGGCGAGGGCGATGGCGGCTTCGAAGCGCTGGAGCTTCTTCAGCGTGAATAGCGCACGCAGAACCAGGTCGTGACGCCAAGCGGCGCGCAAGTCGGCGCGCTCCAACGCCTGGACGTACCGCGGGGCCGCAGCTTCGAACCGTGCGCTCACCTCCAGGTCCTTGCCGAGCTGATAGTGAAGATAGGCGTCGTCGGGATCGGCTTCGAGCGCGAGGCCGAGCAGCTTCTGGTTGCGGCCTTGCTTCTTCGCCATTTGCGCATTGAGGTAGCCGTCGTGCGAGACGCGCAGCGACAAGCGCCGGCGCGGCAAGTCCGAGACCGGCTGCTCGTGCACGCGGCCGGCGTACATCGCGCCGCGGGGCAGCACGCGCGGCAACCAGCTCGGTGCCTCCTCGACGCGGCCGCCCGACGCGTCGAACAGGCTGGCGACGCAGACCTGACCGATGAACTCGGCAGGCTGATGACGCAGCGCTGCCAGCGATTCGCCGCCACCGATGATCCACTCGTCGGCGTCGACCACGACACGCCAGTCGGCATCGCAGAGTGCCAGCGCGGCGTTGCGCGCGGCCGCGAAGTCGTCGACCCAATCGAAGCGCTCGACGCGCGCGCCGGCGCGACACGCGACTTCGACCGTCGCGTCGACCGAGCCGGTGTCGAGCACGAGCATCTCGTCGACCCACGGACGCGCGCTCGCGAGGCAGCGCGCGAGGGAGCGGGCTTCGTCGCGCACGATCATGACGAGGGCAATGCGATTCATGTAAGAGGATGCGTTCGCACGAAGAAGTCGGAAGCCTCTGCCGATAGCAGGGGCCAGGCGATGGGAACACGTCGCTCCGTGCGAGCACCGCGCGATAAGGCAGGCGAACGCGGCCTTTTTCCACGTGTTTCCTGGGGTGCGACGCTGCGCTGCCAGACCACTACGAAACGTTTGCCTCAAGTTCGCGGGACTGCGCTCGATAACCCTCCCAACGCACCTGGAGTTTCAGGTTCGTGGTCCGGTTAGCCGGCCGAGGGTTAGGTAGCAAGCAAGCTGCCGGACACAACGGTTGACTAGCGCGGGCGGTGCCGAAAGCGCGTGACGCAAGTCATGTCGGACGGCAGACAACGGTTGCGGAGAAAGTCCGCTTTCGATGCAACTGCGTGTAACGCCGGCAGCTAGGCCGGGGGTCAATTAACCATACGGAGTCTTTCAATGTCCTTGACGATCAACACCAACATCAACTCGCTGAATGCGCAACGCAACCTCGGCACTTCGCAGATGTCGCTTGCGACGTCGATGGAGCGCCTCTCTTCGGGCCTTCGCATCAACTCGGCGAAGGACGATGCCGCCGGCCTCGCCATCGCCGACCGGATGAATGCGCAGATCCGCGGCACCAACGTCGCCATCCGCAACGCGAACGACGGCATCTCGCTGGCGC
>JBDTNU010000175.1:0-7288 GCA_039933535.1 Caldimonas sp.
CTGCCACAGCGTGTCGCGCTTCGACTTGTTGTTGCCGTGCTTGAGCTTGTCCTTGGCCTTCATGTAGTCGGCCAGCTCGGCGTGCTTCACGCGCATCGAGAGATAGTCCTTGGCCGTGTCCTTGGCGCCGACCAGGCTCTGCGTCATCGTCTGCGCGGTCGCGTCGTCGGCGCCCAGCTTGAACAGCACCTTCTGCCGCATCTCGCGCATGTTGGCGATCTTGTCGTCGCCCTCGTCGGCGCTGTAGAGCTGCGTGGCCTTGATGCCGAACGACTTGAGCACCTTGAAGGCCGGGCCGCCGGGCCGCCCTTCGCTCAGGGCCTGGTTCAGCAACGCCTGGGCGGCCACCTGCGGGTCCTGCTTCATGAGCTTGCGCGCGTTGCGCTGGTGCGCGTCCTGCGCGCCGCCTTGCTGACCCTGCGCGTTGCTGTTGCTGCTGTTGTTGTTGTTGTTGTTGTTGTTGGGCTTGGGCTGCGTGCTGGTCGCGATGGTGGTGTTGATGTTGTCGTCGTCGTCGGTGTTGTTCGCCGAGTTCGTGTTGTTCGTCGAGGTGGTGTTGTTGCCCGTGTCGGCCCAGTCGGCCTGTTCCTTCCGCGCCTTGTCGATCAACTGCTCGGCGAACTCGACCAGCTTCGGCGTCTTCTCGTTCGCCTTCCTCACTTCGTCGGCAGCGGTGCACAGGTCGTCGAGCGCCTTGGCGTGCTCGGGCGTGCCCTTCCGCACCCTGGCCAAGGTGGCCAGCGCCTGGTTCATGGCCGCGGCGCTCTTCGACTCGGGCCTTTGCTTCGCCAGTCCCTTCCAGTCGTCCGACGCCTTGAGCGTGGGCTGCAGCTTCTTGCGCCGGTCGTTGGCGCGATTGGCCGCGACCAGGTCCTCCACCTTCTCGAAGCCGGAGAGCGCCAGCTTGCCGGCCGCGGCCACAGCCACCAGCGCCACGCCGATCGGGGCGGTGATGGCGCCGGCCGTCACGCCGTGCCCGGCGATCTTGGTGAAGTCGAGCGTGACCCTCGTGAGCCCCTTGGCGATCGCTTCGGTGTCGGTGGCGATGAAGCTCGAAACCACCGTGAACAGCGTCTCCTGCGACGTGTTGCCGTCCTCGATCTGCTTCTCGATCGCGAAATAGACGCTTTGCTGCTTGGCCAGCCGCGTCATCGCCGAGCGCAGGTCGTTGATCTCCGCCATCAGCGTCGGCACGGCGGCGATGATGCCGAGCAGCGGCACCGCCGAGCCGGCCTCGAGCGCGCCCGAATGCTCGGCCACGACGAGGCTGCTGCGGGTCAGGTTGACGAGGTTGCCGAAGGCTCCGCCCAGCGCCGCCTTGGTCTCGTTCAGGTGCACGGTTTTCTCGGCGCCATGGGTCTTGCGATAGAGGCGGAAGGCGCGCCCGGCATCGACCAGGCTCGAAGCCACGCCGGCGGTGCTCGTGGCCACTCCGCCGGAGGCGCTGAAGATGTCGTCGCCCTGGTTGGTGTCGGATAGGGTCTTGCCGACTTCCTTGGCGATGCTCGTGTCGGCCTTGCCCAGCGCGCCGAGCACGCCCAACGGCTTGTTGCCGAACTTCTTGATCTCCTTGTCGCCCTTTTCGAGGGCCTGCGCGATGTCGATGCGGTTCTGCACCGCCTTCTCTTCTCGGGTCGCGTCCTTGTCTTCCTTCTTGCCGCCGAAGCTGCCCAGGAAGTCGAGCAGGCCGCGGTCGCCGCGCTCTTCCTTCTCTTGCGCCTTGCGTGCCTTCTTCGCATCCTTTGCTTTTTGCGCCTTCTCCGCCGCCTCCTGTTGCGAGGTCGAGACCTTGATCTTCTCGGACTTCTTCATCGTCTTGCGACGCCTGAAGGCCTCTTCTTCCACGTCCAGACTGTGCTGCGCCCCGGCCACCGCGTCGCTCGGCGAAAGGGCCGCCTTCTTCACCGAAGGCACGTCGTAGGCCAGGTACTTGCCCGGCTTCTCGTCCTCAGCCTCCGACTCTTCTTCGCTGCCTTCGCCGCCTTCGGCCAGCACGTCCTCGAGGTCGAGCAGGATGTCGGCCTTTGCCTCCTTCACTTCGACGACCGTGTTGGGTGGCGGCGTCTTCGTGGCGCGCTTGAGGTGGAGAGCTTCGAGGAGGCCCATGGATGTCCAGGTGAGGAGGGAGGATCGGATCCGGCGCGCGAAAGGCGCCGGCACGTGGAGGATGCTGGACGATGGTTCGCTCACGGTCAATCGCGTTCGGCAGGTCGCACAATCCACGCCGTGAGCGACGACGTTGACCTGCATTCGATGACGGAGCTCCTGCAGGCGCTCGTGCGCATACCCAGTCGCGCGGACGAAGACGACCTCGATCGGGTGTGCCTCTTCGTCGAGAACTGGTTCCGGGAGCGTCGCGTCTCCGTGCGCGTGTTGAAGGCCGTGTCGGGCGAGCGGCTCGGTGTCTACGCCGAGGCGGTCGGCAAGGCAGGCGTCGGCCCGTGGACGGTTCTCGACGCCACGCTCGACACGGCAGGCTTCGGCGATCTCTCCACCTGGACCTTCGAGCCCACGCGGGCCGAGATCGACGCCGAAGGCTGGCTCCACGGACGCGGCAGCGCCGACTCGAAGGCCGCCGTGTCGGTGTTCTCCCATCTCCTGCTCGAGCTGCTGGCGCGACCCGACTTTGCCGGACGGGTGGGCGTGCTGTTCGACTGCGACGAGCACAGTGGCCGCTTCGGCGGCGCCCACGCGTTCTTCGACGAGGCCCACGGCGAAGACGGGCCGCCGCGCCCGGACGGCGTGTTCATCGGCTACCCCGGCATCGACCGGATCGTGCACGGTTGCCGGGGCTTCCTGCGCAGCCGGATCACCGTGCACGGCATCGCCGCCCATTCAGGATCGTCGCGGCATCGCGGCGTCAATGCGATCTCCCGCGCGCTCGAGCTCGCGCGCCGACTGGAGACGATCCCGCTCCCGCCGGCGACCGAAGAATTCCCGCTGCCACCGCAATCGACGATCACCGGCGTGCAGGGCGGCGCGCAGAGCTTTTCGCAGGTGCCCGATCTCTGCGAGATCAGCCTCGACGTTCGCTTGACGCCGTCGTTCTCCCTGGCTGCGGCGCGCCAGGCGATCGAAGAGACGGTCGCCGCGTTCGATGCCGGATCGGCGCAGACCGAGGGCACCGGGATCGAGTGGCACGGCGGCTGGCCGGCGTACCAGGTGCCTGCCACGCACCCGCTCGTGCGCTCGCTGCGCGAGGCGAGCCGCGAGGAGCTCGGCGTCGACGTGCCGACTGCCGTCGTCGGCCCTTCGAACATCGGCAACTACCTGGCCTCGCTGGGCGTGCCTGCGCTGTGCGGCTTCGGGGTGCGGGCCGAGGGCATCCACGCAGCGAACGAGCGCGTCGCTCTCGACAGCATCGATCCCGTCTACCGGGTCTATCGCAACGCCCTGCGCCGCCTGCATCGTTCGTAGGCCGGCAAGGCGGTCATTCGGTCCATCGGAAAGAGGAATTCCATGACGACGCCGCCCACACCTCGCACCGACGAGCTCCGTCTCGCGCTCGTCCTGAACGGCGGCGTCAGCCTCGCGGTGTGGATGGGCGGCGTGGCGTTCGAGCTCAATCGCCTCGTGCGCGAGACCCATCCGGTCTACCGCGGCCTGCTCGAGCTGACCGGCACCGCCGCGCGCATCGACGTGATCAGCGGCACGAGCGCGGGCGGCATCAACGGCGCGGCGCTCGCGCTGGCGCAGCTGCACGATCGCAGCCTGTACAGCCTGCGCGACGTCTGGCTCGACACGGCCGGGCTCGAGAAGCTGCTGCACGATCCCGACGAACGCGATCCGAGCTCGCTGCTGCGCGGCGACGACTGGTTCCTGCCGCAGATCCGCGCCGCGCTCGCGGGCCTCGCCCCCGGCAAGCCCGCGTCGGTCCACCTCGTTCCGCTCAGCCTGAGCCTGACCTCGACCCTTCTCGACGGCATCGTCCACAAGGGCATCGACGACTTCGGCGCGGAGATCGAAGACAAGGTTCATCGTGCCTCGTGGCAGTTTCCCCATCTCGAGTCGGAGAACGCGTTCAACGACGTTCGCATCGTCGACCAGCTCGCGTTCGCGGCGCGCGCCACCGCCTCTTTTCCGGTCGCCTTCGAGCCGGCGGAGTTCAAGGCCGAGGGCGAGCTGTTCAAGGGAGCGTCCTGCCTGCGGGTGCGCACGACGCGCAGCGCGAGCGTCACCTCCGACGTGTTCCTGATGGACGGCGGCATCCTCGACAACAAGCCCTTCGATGCCGCCCTCGAGGCGATCTCGAAATTGCCTGCCGAGGGCAACACGCGCCGTGTGCTCGCCTATGTCGTTCCCGATCCGGCGGCCTCGGCGGAGCATCGCGAGCCGGAGTCGGGCGAGACGCTCGAGCGGCCTACGCTCGCCCAGGCCGCCTGGCGCAGCCTCGTCTCGATACCGGCCTCGCAGTCGATCGCCGGCCATATGGCCGACCTTCGCGAGCACAACGACGGCAATGCCAACCGCTGGCGACGCATCGTCGGCGCCGTCGCCCACATGCAGGCACCGGCGCTGCTGGCCAGCGCGGCCGTCAGCCTGGTGGCCTACCGGTCGCGCCGCGTCGAAGGGATGATCGAATATTTTCTCGAGGAGACCGAGCGTCAGCTGGCCGCGGCCAGCGGCCCCGTGGTCGGTTCCTCCGGCCATGTGTCGCGGATGCGCCGCGCCACCCGCCAATGGCTCGCCAGCAGCTGGCGACTCACGGCCGCGGAGGCCATCGGGGGTCCGGGGCGGTCCCGGAGCACGGCTGCCGACGCGGCGAGTTCGGGCCCGCCGCTGACGCCGCGCTGGGCGTCGCGACTGCCGCCGAACTTCCATCCGAGCCAGCCCTTGCTGTCGCATCGGTGGTCGTGGGGGCTCTATGCGCTCCAGTTCGTCTCGGAGTTCGCCACCGAAGTGCTGCGCCGTACGCAGCGGCTCCATGCGCTGATCCCGCGCTGGCAACGCGACGAGATGGCGCTCGACAAGAAGGAGAAGGCGATCGTCGACGGGCCGTCGTCACGCGGGGGCGCCGACGACGAAGACGGCACGGGCGACGACCTGGCCATGGACCGCCGGCACAGCGCGGCGCGAACGGTGTTGGCCGCTGCCGGCAGCCGCCTGGGCGACACGCCGCTCAAGCCGCTCTGGCGCGATGCCTACGAGCTCGCGTCCCGCGTGCAGGACGGACGACGTGCGGCCAACGACGCCGTGCGCAGCATCGGTGCCGCGGGCTTCAAGGACTTCGTGAGCAAGTGGAGCTCGCAGGGCGGCGAGGAGCCGCCGAAGACCGAAGCGCATCTCCTGCTCGAACGGCTCCTGTCCGTCGGGGCCGAGCTCGACAAGAGCAACGACGAGATCGCGATGAAGCTGTTCGATCTGCTGCTCGCGCTGAAGCAGCCGATCGAGGAGATCATCGAAGCCCACGACGATCGCGGCGCTGGCCGGTGCGACATCGACGAAGCCGTGAGCGACCTGCGCGCGCTGCACCGTTACCTGTACGCGCGCACCGACGAAGAAGCCGGCGCAGCGCAGGCGCCTTCGATGCAGGACCGGATCGCCTGGCGGGTCCTCGCGCTGGAAGTGTTCGAGGTCACGGCGGGCTCGCGCCGGCAGATGCCCGGTGCACAAGCGGAGATCGTGCAGATCAGCGCCCGGCTGCAGTCGGCGTTCGGCGGCAGCGCCGAACCGGCGCAGAAGCTGGCCGGCATGCAGCTCGCGCACTTCGGCGCCTTCTACAAGCGCTCGTGGCGTGCCAACGACTGGACCTTCGGTTGCCTCGACGGCATCGACCGGGCGGTGCGCATTGCGCTGAATCCCGATGCCTTGCAAAGGCGATATGGCCACCGTCGCGTCGTGCCCGCCGGCGAAACCAAGGGTGTGGACGCATCGAAATACGTCGAGGACTATCTGTTCGACCTCGCCGTCGGCGGGACCGCGCCCGCGATCGAGCCGTACCTGAAGGAGCTGTGGAAAGCCGACCTGGCGGAGATCCGCGACGAGCTCGCGTGGCTCGACCTGCCCGCCACCGTGCCGCCGCCGGTGCTCGAGCACTGCGCCCGGGCGCTGACCCGGCGCCTGCAGATGGAGACGCTGCGCCGCGAGTTGCCGGAGATCGCGACCAGCCTGCTGATCGAGCGGGCCACCGGCGGGCCGCCTTCCAACGACGCCGGCGAGCCGCTGCTCGCACGCGTCGCACCGACGGGAAGACCCGAGGTGCCGAGCCCCGAGGCGGCGGCCTATCTGGCCGGAACCAACCTGCTCGGCGCCGAGACCTTCCGCATGCAGGTTGGAACCGACCAGTTCACGCGTACGGCGAGCCGCGGCCTGGCGACGGCGCATACGGCCCTGTCGTCGAAGTACGGGGGTCTAAACGCGCTCAACGTTCTCTTCAAGCTGACGGAGTGGCCGCTGCGCGTGCTCTACTGGTTTTCGAACCGACTGGCGAGGGACAGCAAGACTTCGGCCGCGCTCGAGAGCATGGCCTGGGGCGTGGGCGTGGCGATCGTCGTCGCCAGCGGCATGAGCGAGAAGATGCCAAGCGCGATGCTTGCCTTCGGCTGGGCGCTGCTGGCGGGCGCGGCCGGTGCGACGCTGCTGCGAAGCAAGGTCTGGGGCTATGCGCTCATCATCCTGCTGGCGGTGGCGCTGATGATGTTGAACAAGGTCGCGCTGTTCGGCGCCCTGGCCCTCCTCGCCGCCTTCCTGCTGCTGCTCACGCGCTGGGGTGCGCCGATCGCCACCCTCATCGTCATCGGCGTGGCCGCGTGGTGGAGTGCCGGCGGTTCGCCGGATGCCGCGGCGCTGCTCTGGGACAAGGTCTCGCGGCTGGGAGGTCCGACGGCGGCGGCATCCGCACCGCTGCCTTCTGCTTCGGCAATGGAACAGGTCGAACGCCTCGAAAGCGTGCTCTGGCCGGCCCTGCTCGTCGGCCTGTTGCTGGTGATCGTGGCGGTGTTCCGGGAGCTCCGCGGCAGTCCGCGTCCCGAGCTCGACGACGAAGAATGCCTGCGCTGCCGATGGTGCAAGCGCGCTGCCCGGGCGATCGCCGCTGTCTTCAAGCGGAAGGCGTGATCGCGGCCGCGGAGTTCAGGACTCCGCGGCCACAGGAACCAGGCGTCTCGTCAGACCGGCGACGAGAGCTGATCCTTCAACGGCAACCGCCGGATGCGCTTCCCGGTGGCCCCGAAGATGGCGTTCATCAGCGCCGGCGCGATCACCGGCACTGCCGGCTCGCCGACTCCGCCGAGCGGCGCGTCGAACGAGTCCGACGGCATGAAGTGGACGACGATCTTCTTCGGCGCCA
>JBDTNU010000176.1:0-7228 GCA_039933535.1 Caldimonas sp.
TCAGTCGGTAGAGCAGCGGATTGAAAATCCGCGTGTCGGTGGTTCGATTCCGCCCTTGGCCACCAAATGCAAACGGCTCCCAAGGAGCCGTTCGTCATCGAGTCAATCCGCTAGCTGCGCCGCTCCACGCCCCCCGGCGGCGCTACGAAGTCATCCTTGCGCCGTCCGTACCGACGCTCTGTCTCCGCCTCGCGCAACGCTGCGCGATCCGCCGTTCGAACCTCGCCGCCGCAAGCAACCAGCATCGCCAGGTACTCCGGCGACAGCGCCTCGTCATCCAGCTCGTAGGCCTTCTTTCGACGATCGTTGGGGTACGGCATGAGCGTCACCTGCAAATGCGGGAAGACACAATTCTGCCACTTCAGGCCAGCCCTCTTGTCGCGCGTTAGGCTCGATCGCCGAGCTCGAAACGCAACATGCTGCGATGCCGCTGTCGGGCGCGCCGAGTCGCCGTCGTCCAGGATCGGAAGCCGGCGCCGGCTTCGCCCGGCCGTGCCACGACGCGAAGGAAAGCCTCCTCAGGCGGCCAGGGCGGAAGCCGCTGCGGCGGCCAGGCACTTGTTGCACTTGCCGAGGCCGGGCAGGCGCGAATCGGGCTTGCCGTCGCCGGTCTTGAAGTTGGCCTGGCAGCGCCGGCACACGTACATCTTCGAGCTCGACATCATGGGCTTGACGCCGGGCTCGCCAGTCGGGCGGGCGGCGACGTACTCGGCCTGCGTCTGGCGCAGCTTCAGCGAGGCGTTGCTCGTATTGACGGGGGCGCTCGCGGCCGGCTTCACGGCGGAAGCCGCGACTTTGGACGTTTTGGATGCGGAAACGGAGGGACGGGTGGCCATGGCGATCCTGGTAGTGGCGACAGGGCACCGTGGGGTGCCGCGTCGCTCGCGAGGGGGCACTATTGTCCCAGCAAAGCGAGGTTCGTGCCCGAAGCGTCTGTCTTGACCTCGCGCGGCACCGGCTTTCGACAGGCCCGCGCCCGATCGGCGTGCGGCCGCCTACTGGCGTTTCAAACCCTGCGGCTGCTCGAAATCGAGCTCGTCCTGACGCACCGTGACGAGCGCTGGCGCCTCGGCTCTGAGCGCCGCCGCAAAGCGCGCCGAGACGCCCGCCACCGCAATCCGCCGGTCGGCCACGCCCAGGTTCGCCGCTGCATAGCGCTGCACCTCCTCCGCCTTCACCGCATCGAGCGAGGCGATCTGCGTCTTCAGCTCGGCAGGCGAGCGACCGGTGACCACGAGCGAACGGATTGCGCTGGCCAGCCCGGCCGTGGTTTCGACGCTGCGGCTGAAGCCGCCGATCAGCGTCGCCTTGCGCGCGGCGAGCTCGTCGGCGGACACCGGGCTTTGCATCATGCGATCGATCTCGCCGTTGAGCAGTCGCACCACTTCGGCGGCCGACTCGTTCTTGGTCTGCACCGAGGCCGAGAACAGCGCGTTCTCGCGCCGCGATTCGATCTGGCTGCCGGCTCCGTAGCTGAGGCCGCGCTTGATGCGGATCTCCTGGTTGAGGCGCGACGAATAGCCGCTGCCGAGAATCGCGTTCAGCACCGCGCCGGTCGCTCGATCGGTGCCGCGGCGCGCCGGCAGCGGAAGGGCGAGCGCGACGGCGGCCTGGCCGGAAGAGGCCATGTCGATCACGGCGACGGACGGACCGTCGACCAGCGTCGGAGCCGGCGGCTCGACCGGCGGCGCACCGGCCGGCGCGGCCCAGGTGCCGAAGTGAGCGCGTGCAAGGCCGAGCGCGGCGGCCGGCGTGATGTCGCCGGCCAGGATCAGCACGGCGCGATCCGGGCGGAAGGTGGCGCGATGCAGGGCGACCAGGTCGTCGCGCCGGATCCGCGGCAGCGAGGCTGGCGTGCCGCTCGCGGGGTGGCCCCAGGCGCCGCTGCCGTAAGCCATGCGCACAGCCGAGAGCCCGGCCAGTGTGCCGGGGTTGGAGTAGCTGACCTTCAGGCCGTCGAGCGTCTGCGTGCGCAGCCGATCGATCTCTTCTTGCGCGAACGTCGGCTCGCGCGCCACCTCGGCCATCAGGCCGAGCGCGGCGCCGAGCTTGGGCGTGGTCACGGTGATCGAGACCAGCGACTGGCTCCAGCCGGCACCGCTTCCGAGCGAACCGCCGAGCGCCTCCGCCGCCGCCGCAAGCTGAGGCGCGGTGTGGCGACGCGTGCCCTGCGTGAGCAGGTCGGCGGTCATCGAGGCGAGGCCCGAGAGCTGCGGCGGATCGAGCTCGCTGCCCGAGAGCACGACCAGCACGGCGCTGACCAGCGGCACGCCCTCGCGCTTCGCGACGACGACGCGCAGGCCGTTGGGCAAGACCTGCTCGCTCGGCGCATCGATCGACAAGGGCCGCGGCGCGGCCGCCGCCGGCGCGGTCTCGTAGGGCTGTGCCATGGCGCCGCCGGCGAGCGACAGCAGGGCCGCCGAAGCGATCGAGAAGAGGAGAGTCTTGTTGTTCATTTCGCGCTCGCATCCTCGACGTAGTCGAACGTCACCTCGTGCGCGCCGGTCACGTAGCGCCGCAGCACGCGCTGAACATCGGCGGCGGTCACGCGCTGCAGGTCGTCGAGGTCGGTATTGACGCGATTCGCATTGCCGCCCAGCACCGCGGCATCGGCGATCACCGACCCCAGGCCGAGCGGCGTCTGCCGCGTCCGGAAGGCACCGGTGAGGATCTGCACCTTGATCTTGTCGAGCTCGGCCGGCGACGCCGGCTTGTCGATGAGGTGGCGAACCTCGGCGAGCAGCGCCTCGCGCACCGCCTGCGGCGCCTTGCCGCCAGCTGCGATGGCGGTGGCGATCAGCAGGCCGGGGCCGGCGCGCAGGTCGGCGCTGAAGCCGGCCTGGGTCGCGATCTGCTGGCGATAGACGAGCGACTGGTTGAGCCGCGACGACTCTCCGTTCGAGAGCAATGCCGACGCGACCTGCAGGGCCGGCGAATCGGCGTCGGTCACCGGCGGTGCGAGCCAGACCACGGCGACCGCCGGCAAGGGCACTTTCGGCGCCGTGACGGTGATCGTGCGATCGCTGGTCCAGGCCGGCTCCTTCACCTCGCGTTTCGGCAGCGGTGCGGTCGGCCGGGCGATCGGCGCGAAGTACTTGTCGACCCAGGCGTCGAGCTGGTGCGCGTCGAAGTCGCCGGTGACGACCAGCGTCGCGTTGTCGGGCCGGTAGTAGCGGTCGTGAAAGGCGACCACGTCGTCGAGCGTGGCCGCGTCGAGGTTCTCGATGCTGCCGATCGTGCCGCGCTGGTACGGATGCTGGAGATAGGGTCGGGTGCGCACCGCCTCGAAGAAGCGGCCGTACGGAGAAGCGAGGATGCGCTGGCGGTATTCCTCCTCGACGACCGCGCGCTCGGAGCCGAAGTTGGCGCTGTCGACCTTCAGGTTCATCATGCGCTCGGCCTCGGCCCAGAGCAGCGTTTCGAGATGATTCGACGGCACGACGCTCTCGTACTCGGTCACGTCTTCGCTGGTCGAGGCGTTGTTGGAGCCGCCGACGTCTTCGGTCATGCGATCGAACTGCTCGCTCTTCAGGTACTTCGTGCTCTTGAACATCATGTGCTCGAAGAGATGTGCGAAGCCGGAACGGCCGGCCGGATCGTCGCTGCCACCGACGTGGTACCAGACCTGCACGCTGACGGTCGGGCTGGCATGGCTCTCGGACGAGATCACGGTCATGCCGTTGCCGAGCTTGCGTTCCTTGAAGACGATGCGCGGCACCGTCAGCGCGCTCGCCGCCGCGGCGCCGGAGATCGTGGACGACGAGGCTGCAGCCGCGCTGACCGCCAGGCCGGCCGCGAGGACGAAGGCGCCGGCGAGGCGAAGCTTCACGAAGGCACCCCGGCCGAGGCAGCGACGACCGAGTAATGCTCGACCGAAGGCGGCGTGGCGAAGAATGGGCCGACGATCGCCCGCCATTCGGCAAAGAGCGGCCCACCGCGGAACTTGACGGTGTGGTCCTCGAGCGTCTGCCACCAAACCATGAGCATGTAGCGCTCGGGCGACTCGATGCCCTTGACGACGCGGTGCATGCAATAGCCTTCGGCGCGCGAGATCACGGTCTCTATGCCGTGCTTGATGGCGGCGTCGAACTCGTCGTTGCGGCCGGGCGGAATGCGGATGTCGGCGATCTCGAGAATCATGGCTTCGCCTCTGCGATGGGGGAGCGTGGCAGTCTACTTGCCGGTCGCCGGCCCGCATTAAGCGGCCGTTAAACCCCCAGGTGCCTGGCGAGCGCCTCGGCCTGCGCGGCGAGGGCCGCCGATTCGCCCGCCATCACGACCACGCCTTTTTCGAGCACGACAGCGCGGTCGGTGTGTTCGAGCACGGCGCGTGCGTTGCGATCGACGATGAGAGTGGCGATGCCGGTGTCGCGGATTGCGGCGACGACGCGCCAGATCTCGGCGACGACGAGCGGCGCGAGGCCTTCGGTCGCCTCGTCGAGGATGAGCAGCCGCGGGTTGGTCATCAGGGCACGTCCGATCGCGAGCATCTGCTGCTCGCCGCCCGAGAGCTGCTGGCCGCCGTGGGCGAGCCGCTCGGCGAGCCGCGGAAAAGTCGTCATCACGCGCTCGAAAGTCCAGTCGCGCGTCCCATCCGGCCCGGCGCGCGCGGCCATCACCAGGTTCTCGCGCACCGACAGGTTGGCGAAGATGCCGCGGCCTTCCGGCACATAGCCGATGCCCAGGCGCGCCATCCGTTCCGGCGCCGCGCCGGTGACGTCTCGGCCTCGCCAGGCCACCACACCGCCGGCCGCGCGCACATAGCCCATCGCCGTGCGGATCAGCGTCGTCTTGCCCATGCCGTTGCGACCCAGCAGGCCGAGCGATACGCCCGAAGGAATCTCGAGCGAGACGCCGCGCAGCACGTGGCTGTCGCCGTAGCGCGCGTGCAGGTCGGCGAGAGACAGCAACGCGCTCATCGGTGTCTCAATGGCCGTCGCCGAGATAGGCGAGCCGCACGGCGCGGTCGGTGCGGATCTTCTCCGGCACGTCGCTCGCGATGACCTGGCCGTTGACCATGACGGTGATCCGGTCGGCGACCTTGAACACCGCGTCCATGTCGTGTTCTACGAGCAGGATCGCGTGCGCCGGCTTCAGCGCGGCGAGCAACGCGAGCATGCGACCGGTCTCTTCGGCCCCCATGCCGGCGAGCGGCTCGTCGAGCAGCAGGGCGCGCGGGCCGGTGGCCAGGCACATCGCGATCTCGAGCTGACGCTTGGCGCCGTGGCTCAGCGTTCCCGCGCTTCGCCCGGCCACGCCCGCGAGGCCGGCCGCATCGAGCGCTCGCGTTGCCGCCGCGAGGCTTGCAGCGTCGCGGCCGGCGCGCTCCCAGAACAACCACGGCCGCGGCGCCCGCGCCTGCGCCGCGAGGCGACAGTTCTCGAGCACGCTGAACTCGCCGAAGATCGTCGTGCGCTGGTAGCTGCGGCCGAGCCCGGCGCGGGCGCGGCGCGGCTGCGGCCAGCGCGTCACGTCGTGGCCGGCGAAGACGACGCTGCCTTCGCTCGCCGCGAGCTCGCCCGAGAGCATGTTGACGAGCGTCGACTTGCCCGCGCCGTTGGTGCCGATCACGGCATGGATCTCGCCGACGTGCAGGTCGATCGAGACCGCATCGACCGCGGCGAGCCCGCCGAAGCGTCGCACCAGGCCCGAGGCGCGCAGCAGGGCGGCGTCAGCCATGCGCACGACGCTTGAACAGCGCACCCAGGCCGATCAGGCCCTTGGGCAGCAGCGCGACGAAGGCGATGATGGCCAGGCCGAGCGTGAGCTGCCAGTGCGATGCCAGCGGGCCGAACAGCGCCTCCCACTGCACCAGCTCCTTCAGCAGCGTGAACGCGATCGCGCCGATCACCGCGCCGCGCAGGCTGCCGATGCCGCCCAGGATGATCATCAGCAGCACCGCGCCCGATTCGTGCCAGGCGAGCAGCTCGGGGTTGACCGTGCCGTCCTTGATCGCGAGCAGCGCGCCGGCCAGGCCGGCGAAGGCGCCGGCGATCACGAACGCCGCCAGCTTGTACGGGTAGGTCGAAAAGCCCGCTGCGCGCATGCGCTGCTCGCTGACGCGAATGCCGGCCAGCGCATGGCCGAAGCGCGAGCCGAGCAGCATCGCGAGCAATCCGTACGTGGCGGCCAGCGCCGCGAGCACGGCGTAGTAGAGGGGCAGGCGCTTGTCGAGGTCGAGCAGCGTCGTGCCGGCGACTTGCAGCACCGGCTTGACGGAGATAAAGATGCCGTCGCTGCCGCCGCCGGCCTTGGTGTCGTGGACCACGAAATAGGCCATCTGCGCGAACGCCAGCGTGACCATGATGAAGTACACGCCACGCGTGCGCAGGCTCAAGGCGCCGACGAACAGGGCGTACGCGGCGGCGCTGGCAACGGCAAGCGCGAGCAGCACGAGCAGGGGCGCGCCCGAGTCGCCCGAGCCGAGCACGACCGCATAGGCGCCGATGCCGAGAAAGGCCGCGTGGCCCAGGCTCACCAGTCCTGCGGCACCGACGATGAGCTCGAGGCTGAGTGCGAAGATCGCGTAGATGGCGATGCGCACGACCAGGTCCTGCGCATAGGGCGAGATCAGCGCCGGCAGGACGGCGAGCACGAGCAGCGTCGCGGCCGGCACCCGCCAGCCGCCGGGCTCGCGCCGGGCGATGTCGGGCAGCGTGCCGACTTCGGCGCTGGCGTTGTCCGGCGCCAGCGGCGTCGCTTCAGTAGCCACGCTTCATCAGCCCTTCCGGCCGCCAGACCAGCACGATCGCCATCAGCAGGTAGACACCGACGCCGCTCCACTCCGCGAAGAACACCTTGCCGAAGGTGTCGACGATGCCGACCAGCAGCGAGGCGATCAGCGCGCCGGTGATCGAGCCGATGCCGCCGATCACGACGACGACGAAGCAGATGATGAGCACGCTCGATCCCATGCCCGGATAGACCGACGACAAGGGCGCCGCGATCATGCCGGCCAGCGCGGCCAGCGCCACGCCGCCCGCGAACACGATGCGATAGAGCAGGCGAATGTCGATGCCGAGGCCGCGCACCATGTCGCGGTTGCTCGCGCCGGCGCGGATCATCATGCCGAGCCGCGTCTTGTTGACGACGACGTAGAGCCCGATCGCGATGACGATGCAGGCGAGCGACGAGAACACCCGGTACCACGGATACGACATCAGCTCGCCGAGCCGAAAGCTGCCGGCCAGCCAGTCGGGCGCGGCGACGCCGTGCACGTCGTTGCCGA
>JBDTNU010000177.1:0-7212 GCA_039933535.1 Caldimonas sp.
GGCGTGCTGTTCAAGAAGTTCGCCGGCATCGACGTGTTCGACATCGAGGTGAACCAGAAAGACCTGGACAAGCTGATCGACCTGATCGCCGCGCTCGAGCCGACCTTCGGCGGCATCAACCTCGAAGACATCAAGGCGCCGGACTGCTTCTACGTCGAGCGGGCGCTTCGCTCGCGCATGAAGATCCCGGTGTTCCACGACGACCAGCACGGCACCGCCATCGTCGTCGGCGCCGGCGTGCTCAACGCCCTCACCGTCAGCGGCAAGAAGATCGAGGAGGTCAAGCTCGTCACTTCAGGCGCCGGCGCAGCGGCGCTGGCTTGCCTGGGCCTGCTGGTCAAGCTCGGCGTACCGCGCGAAAACATCTGGGTCACCGACCTGGCCGGCGTCGTCTACGAGGGGCGCACGGAGCTGATGGACGAAGACAAGATCGTCTACGCGCAGAAGACGCCGCATCGCACCCTTGCCGACGTGATGAAGGGCGCCGACATCTTCCTCGGCCTCTCGGCCGCCGGTGTGCTGAAGCCCGAGATGGTCGTGACCATGCGCGCCAACCCGATCATCTTCGCGCTCGCCAACCCCACGCCGGAGATCCTGCCCGAGGAAGTGCACGCCGTTCGCAGCGATGCGATCGTCGCCACGGGCCGCACCGACTACCCGAACCAGGTCAACAACGTCCTCTGTTTTCCGTACATCTTCCGCGGCGCGCTCGACTCCGGCGCGACCACGATCACGGTCGAGATGGAAATCGCAGCGGTGCACGCGATCGCGGGGCTGGCGCAGGCCGAGCAAAGCGAGGTCGTGACGGCGGCGTACGCCGGCGCGAGCCAGAGCTTCGGCCGCGAGTACCTGATCCCCAAGCCTTTCGACCCGCGCCTGATGATGCGGATCGCCCCGGCGGTAGCGCAGGCGGCGGCCGATTCGGGCGTCGCGGCGCGGCCCATCGCCGACATGGAGGCCTACTGCGCCAAGCTGCAGACCTTCGTGTACGCGTCGGGCACGACGATGCGGCCGATCTTCAGCCTGGCCAAGACCGCCAAGCACAAGCGGGTCGCCTTCGCCGAGGGCGAAGAAGAGCGTGTGCTGCGGGCCGTGCAAGTCGTCGTCGACGAGAACCTGGCGCGGCCTACCCTGATCGGCCGGCCGGCCGTGATCGAGCAGCGGGTGGCGAAGTTCGGACTGCGCCTGGTTGCGGGGCGTGACTACGACCTCGTCAACACCGAAGACGACCACCGCTACCGTGACTACTGGCAGACCTACCAGCGATTGACGATGAGAAAGGGCGTGACGGCACAGCTCGCCAAGATCGAGATGCGGCGGCGCCTGACGCTGATCGGGTCGATGCTGCTCAAGACCGGCGAGGTCGACGGCATGCTCTGCGGCACCTGGGGCGGCACGTCCATGCACCTTCAATACATCGACCAGGTGATCGGCCTGCGCGATGGCGCCAAGACCTACGCCTGCATGAACGGCCTGATCCTGCCCGGCCGCCAGGTCATGCTTGTGGACACCCACGTCAACTACGACCCCACGGCCGAGCAGCTTGCCGAGATCACCGTGATGGCGGCAGAAGAGATGCTGCGCTTCGGCATCAAGCCGAAGGCAGCGCTGCTCTCGCACAGCAACTTCGGCACCAGCAACCAGCCCTCGGCCGTGAAGATGCGCGAGGCGCTGGCCCTCCTCCACGCCCAGGCTGCCTGGCTCGAAGTCGACGGCGAGATGCACGGCGACAGCGCGCTCGACGCCCACTATCGCCACGACGTGATGCCGGACAGTCCGCTGACGGGAGAAGCCAACCTGCTCGTCCTGCCGAACATCGACGCCGCCAATATCGCCTACAACCTGCTCAAGACCGCCGCCGGCGGCGGCATCGCGATCGGGCCGGTCTTGCTCGGTGCGGCGCAGCCGGTGCATATCCTCACGCCGTCGGCCACGGTACGAAGAATCATCAACATGACCGCGCTGACCGTCGCCGACGCCAACGCTGCTCGCTAGGAAGCGCCCGGCCGTACGTCGGTTTATGTCGTCTCTTCCTGTTTGCGTAACAAGCCTATCCATGCTGCCTTGCAACAGGTGTAGGCGCAAACTTAATCCCTATTTCCCATGCCCCAATTTGTGGCAGCACCTTGAGGTTTCCGCCCCGCTTCGGTAACATCTGCGGATTCACAGTTCAGGGATTTCCGGTGGTTTCGATGGGTCGGCTGCAGCCTTGGCGGCCACTGCTCTGGTGGGGAGTGGGAATCGGCGTCGCGGGGCTGCTCGCAGTCGGGACCCTACAAGCGCGGGAGTCGGCACCGTTTTCGGGATCGGTGACGCTGGAACAGTTGCCTTCCGAAGCGAAAGTCGTTCATCGCGCCATCCGGGCCGGCGGCCCGTTCAGTTCATCGAAAGACGGTTCGGTGTTCGGCAACCGGGAGCGCTCCCTGCCGCGCGAGCCGCGCGGCTACTACCGTGAGTACACCGTGCCGACGCCGAGTGCCCACGACCGGGGAGCCCGACGCATCGTCTGCGGCGGGCGCGTTCCGGTGGCGCCGGCGGCTTGCTACTACACGGGCGACCACTACGCCAGCTTCAAACGGATCACGCCATGAGCGCCTTAAAGAATTTTATTGACCAGGAGGAACGCGACATGCTCTTGCAGACAGTCCGTCCAAACATCGTGCAGTCGATTCGAGCGTATCGCGTCGACGATCTCATGCAGGCGGCGAGCCATGCCGACCAGCATTTTCTGTATGCCAATCTGACGGCCGCCCAGTCGAAACAGGAAGTGCTGGAGGGCATCGCCGACGCTTTCCTGTTTCCGACGCACTTCGGCAAGAACCTCGACGCCCTCTACGACTGCATGACCGATCTGGTGCAGAAGGCCGGCTCGCAGCCAGGCTTCGTCGTCGTGCTCGAGCAGCTCCCGGACAACCCCCGTTTCGATCGCGAGGCGCGCGAGCAGCTGCTCGATGTGTTCCGCGATGCAGCAGACTACTGGGCGGAGCGCAAAGTACCGTTCAGGTGCTTCTATTCTTTTCAGTAGCCCGCTCCCAGGAAATAGGGTCATGGGAGCGGGCGACGGATGTGGCCCCCGGCGTCAACGAAAAGAGCATCGACAAGCCCGTCAAGGCAGCGTCGAAGACCGCAGCGAACAGCACCTTCGGTGGCAACATGCCGCTGATGAGCAGCGCCTTTGATACGGCCATGTGGCTGAGCGCTGCGTAGCGGCGCAAATCGCGGGGTCTGGCTGCGGACCGTCTAGAGCGAGGCGGCCAGCCGCAGGTATTCGTCGACCGGCACTTCTTCGGCGCGCCGTTGCGTATCGAAGATGCCGGCGGCACCGCGTTCTTCGAGCCAGCGGCCGAGCGTGTGGCGAAGCAGCTTTCGCCGCTGCGAAAAGGCGACGGTGACGACTTCGCCGAGCAGTTTCGGGTCGACGCCCGGTGCTGCCGGCTTCGGCGTCATGCGCACGACCGCCGAGTCGACACGCGGCGGCGGATCGAAGGCCTCGGGCGGCACGTCGAGCACCGGTTCGATCTCGTAGCGCCACTGGAGCATCACGCTGAGGCGACCGTAGTCTTTCCGGCCGGGCGCCGCCGCCATCCGGTCGACAACCTCTTTCTGCAGCATGACGTGCTGGTCGGCCACGTGATCCACCGCTTCGAGCAGATGGAACAGGATCGGCGTCGAGATGTTGTAGGGCAGGTTGCCCACGATGCGAAGCCGGCCCGCACCGCCCAGCCTGGCGCCGAGCGCGACGAAATCGACGCGCAACACATCGGCCTCGACGACCTCGAGCCCCGGTGACCGGCGCAAGCGCGTGGCAAGGTCGCGGTCGAGCTCGATGACGGTCAGCGCACCGCATCGTTCGAGCAAGGGCATGGTGATTGCGCCGAGCCCCGGCCCGATTTCGACGATCGCCTCGCCGGGCCGCGGCGCGACGGCCCGGACGATCGCGTCGATGACGCCGTGATCGGTAAGGAAATGCTGGCCGAAGCGCTTCTTCGGACGATGCGCCACAGCCAGCTGCCGCAGCTACTGCGGCGGATCGCGCATTTCGATGTAGGCCCGGCCGCGCAGGTCGCGCAGCCACTCGACGTAGGCCTCCTCGAACTTCTGCTCGCGCAGGATGTTTCTCGCCTGTTCGCGCTGCTGCTTGCGGTCGAGCGTGACCTGGCGCCGATCGACAACCTGCACCAGATGCACGCCGAAGCGCGTCGTGATCGGCTCCGACAGGCCACCGACGTCGAGTCCGGCGATCGCCTCCTCGAACTCGGGGACGTACTGGCCGGGCGAGGACCAGCCGAGGTCGCCGCCCTGAGCCGCGCTGCCGTCTTCGGAATTGTCGCGAGCCAGTTGCTCGAACGTCTTGGTGCGAGCCAGGATTTCGCGCCTGAACTGGGCCAGGCGTCTCGTTGCCGCCTCGATCGAGAGCTCCGCGGAGGGCCGCAACAGGATATGGCGGGCGTGGACCTGCTGGACGCTGAAGGCATCGCCTTCCTTGCGTTCGATCAGCTTGAGGATGTGAAAGCCCGCGCCGCTGCGCAGGACCTCGGGCACGATCTCGCCGGACTTGAGGGGCGACACCGCCTTCACGAACAGGTCGGGCAAGCGGTCGGCCGGCCGGGTGCCGATCTCGCCGCCTTGGGCGCGGTTGCTGTCCTCCGACAGCTCGCGCGCGACCGTCGCGAAATCCTCGCCGGCGCGAACCCGCTTCAAGGCCGCCAGCGCACGCTCGCGCCGCTCGGCGACAACGGCCACGCTCGCCCCTTCGGGCACGGTGACAAGGATCTGGCCGATGTTGAACTGCAGACCCGCGCCGCTGGCGCGGCGCTGCTCGAGCAAGGCGTCGATATCGGCATCGCTGACCTTGATCCGGCTCGCCACCTCGCGCTCGCGGACCCGCTCGACCATCATCTGGTCCTTCACGTTTTCGCGGAACTTCGCGTAGTCGACGCCTTCATTGCGCAAGCGATCGCGAAGCTGCGCCGTCGTCAGCTGATTCTGGATCGCGACGTTGCCGACGGCACGGTCGATCTCCGCCTCGTCGACCCGGACGCCGCTGTCGCGGGCATTGGTGATGAGAACGCGCTCATCGATGAGTTGGTCGATTGCCTGCTTGCGCAGCACGTTCGGCGGCGGCAAGGGCGTGCGGCTGCGAGCCGCCTCCTCGCGCGCCCGATCGACCCGCTGCTGCACCTCGGCGGCGGTGACGAGCTCCTGGTTGACGACGGCGACGATGTAGTCCGCGGTTTGCGCGAGGCCATGCGTGGCGGCGAGGCTCAGCGCCAGGGTCACCAGGGCGGCCGGCAAGCGGCGCCAGGCGGAGTGCGGATCAGTCATACGGGGTGAAGGGTGAGTTCGTGATGCGTTCGTCGCGCAGCAGTTGATAACCAGGAATATTGTCCTTCAAGACGTGAAGCGGATTCGAGCCGAGCCGCGACAGTCCCACCAGCTCCAGCTGCACCAGCAAACGCGTCGTCGCTTCGCTGCGGCCGGTCGAGAGCCGCTCGACGACCAGCCGGCCGATCCAGCAGCCTGCGTCGTACTCGAGCCCCAGGATGGAATCGATCAGCCGACTGTCGCGCGTGCTGTAGTTGACCCGGCCGACGCTGTACAGGGTGCCGCCACAGCCCGCCCCGCCGCCGGGGCGGTCGCTGCCATCGGTGGCGCGGGGCCTGCCATAGACCGGCCACTGCCAGCCGAGTTCAACCTGTTCCGACAAACCGCGGGAAAGCCGGTAGTTCAGATTGACGGTGCGAAACGGTCCGGGCGAGTAGCGAAAGCCCGCGATCGAACGCTCGATCCGGTGGTTGTCGGTGTTGTACTGGGCCTGAGCATCGAAGTTCCACTTCGGCAGTAGCGAGGTTGATCCGAGGACGAGAACGTCCGAAAAGCGCGTGGTGAGCGGCGGGCCGTCGGGCGTGACCCGCTGGTCGCGGAAAAGATAGCGCTGCGCGATGCCGAGCCGCAGGGCCTCGGCACCGGTCTCGGGATCGAGCACGCGCGAGATGACGCCGGCCGTCATCTGGTGCGAATCGGACACTCGATCGACGCCCGAGAACGCGTTCTCGGTGAAGATCGAGTCGAAGTTGAAGTCCTTGGCCGCCGCATCGAAATTCGGCAGGTTGTCCTGGCGACGAAAGGGCGTATTGACGTAGAAGAGGCGCGGCTCGAGCGTCTGCCGGACATCGCGGCCGAACAGGGTGGTCTCGCGCTCGAGCGTCCAGGCGCTGTCGATGCTCAAGGTCGGAATCACGCGCGAGCCGCTGCGCCGCCCATCGCTCAGGGGCTGGTCGACTGCGTACGACGCGGCGTTGAACGAGAGCTTGGGCACCACCGTCCACCCGGGTGAGTAGAACGGCCGGCTGATGCTGCCGAGCGCGTGCAGGCGCTCGCCGGTCTGACGCGACGGGAGGAAGGTGTCGTCGGGATTGGAGAAGCGATTGAATTCGCCTTCGAAGCTGAGCTGGAATCCGCCGCGCCAGGACCCGGTGTAGCGCGTGCCGATCTGCGGCAGCCGCTCGTAGGGCGGCGGGTCGATGCGGGTCGTCGGATCCGAGGTCTGCAGCACCTGCCAGCGCTGGACGCGTGCGTAGGTCGACCAGTCGCCGAACGGACGCGTCAGCTGCAGGTCGGTCTGCAGCAGGCGTGGCGTCGGCGTCCGCAGCTCGCCGGGAAAATCCTTCCAGTAGTCGTCGTCGGAAACGCGCAGCACCTTGGCCTGAGCAAACACGTTGTAGGGCAGCAGGCCTTCGTGGTCGAAGCGAAGCGCGTAGCGGGAACGGCCTGCGGAGATGTCGTGGGGCAGCAGCTTCAGATCGGCTTCGCCGGCATAGTCTGGCTCGAGGTAGCGGAACTCCGTATCGAGGCCCGGGCCGCGGCGCGTGCTCTCCGAGGCCGTGAAGGTCGCGTCGCGGTTGGGCGCGATATTCCAGTAGTACGGGATCGCCGCCTGGAAGCCGCTGCGGCTGTCGAGGCCGACGCTGGGCGGCAGAAAGCCGGATTTGCGTTCGTCGTTGAGCGGAAAGCTCAGCACCGGCGAAGCCAGGATGGGAACGCCGTAGAAGCGCAGCACCGCCCCACGGGCGATGCCTTCGTTGGTCTCGTTGTCGATGTCGATGCGGCTGGCCTTGAGGATCCAGGCCGGGTCGGCGTCGTCGGGCGTGCAACTCGAGTAGGTGGCGTCGAGCGCGGCCGCGCGCTGGTCGTCGATGAACTCGATCCGTG
>JBDTNU010000178.1:0-7183 GCA_039933535.1 Caldimonas sp.
CGACGAAGCGCAGGCCGGGAAGCGCGAGTCGACCGCCAGCGGTCGCCGGCGGCGGGCCTGCCCGAGGTGCCGGCCGAAGTGGCACACCCACCGTTCGAGCGCGGTCGCCGCGACTGCACCACGCGCCCTTCGACCGACCGGCTCACGGCACCGAGATCGTGATCATCTGGCCACCGGTCAGCACGACGAGCTGGTTCGGGCCGAGCAGCGCCATGCCGTCGATGCTGTTGACCCGGACGCTTGAATCGGAGCCCAGCCTCGGCCCGAGGCTGTCCCAGGGCACGACCACGGTGGGCGTCGACGCGCCCGGTGCCAGCTTGTAGAGGCCGTGCGAGAGCAGGTTGCTGACGTCGCCGCCGAAGTAGATCGAGCCGTCGGGGGCGAGCACGATCTTGCCGGCAGCGGCCGCGCCCGTCACCGTGTAGATCGTCGTGATGCTCGAGCCGTCGGGCGTGATGCGCCGCACGCTGCCGTAGTCGGCGACGAGCAGCGAGCCGTCGGGCATGAACGCCAGGCTGGACGGAAAGTTCAGGCGTGCCGTGGCCACCGGCCCGTCCGCGTTGCCCGTTTGACCGAGCACGCCGAAATAGGTCGTGACGTTGCCGGCGGCATCGATGCGCCGCACTGCATGGTTGTTCGGATCGCACGCGAAGACGTCGCCGCTCGGGCCGACGGCGAGGCCGGCAACGACGCTGAAGCGCGCCGCCGCGCCGAGGCCGTTGAGCGCGCCGGAGGTAGCGATCGATCCGGCGAGCGTCGTCACCGCGTTGTCGGTGCCGATGCGGCGCACCGCATTGCTGTCGGCCACGTACAGGACGCCTGCGCCGTCGCTGACGATCGACGGGCCGATGGAGCGGAACTGCGCAGCGCTGCCGGTTCCGTCGACCCCGTTGCCGGTGCTGCCCGCCAGACCCGCGACAAGGGTGACCGCACCGGTCGGGCTGATGCGGCGCACGTCGTTCTCCAGGCCCTCGGCGAGGACGATGTTGCCCGCCGGATCGACGCCGACGCCCTGCGGGATATTGACCGTGTTCTGCTTGTACAGGGCCAGCGGCATCTGCGCCAGCACACCCGTGCCTCCGGGCACGACGCCGAACGCGCGGGCCGTCGCAATGGTGCGCACGTCGCCGGCAGCGCTGACGGTGGCGATGCCGCCGCTGGGGGTGGCGACGACATACCCGCCGTTGGGGGCCAGGGCGATGCCGCCGGCGCCGCCGAGCCGCGCCGCACCCAACGGCCCGTCGGCGTAGCCGGCGCCGAGCGTGCGCGCACCGGTGATCGTGGTCACGGCGGCGGTGGCGAGATCGATCTGGCGCAGCAAGCCGCCGAGATCCTGCAGGACAACGGTGTTGCCGCGCAGGACGATGCCGCTCGGGTCGCGGATGACCGCTGCCGTGCCGACGCCGTCGGGATAGGGCGCCGTCGACGTGCCGTTGCCGGCGAGCGTCTCGACGGAACCGGCCGCGTTGCCGGCGCGAACGATGCGACGCACGCGGCTGTTCGCGAAGTCGGTGACGATGACGTCACCGTTGGAAGCGACCGCGATGCCGCTCGGCATGTTGAACTGCGCCGTCGCCGCCGGCCCTTCGGCGTAGCCCTGCGTGCTGCCGGCGTACGTCGTCACGACACCGCCGACCGTGACGCGGCGAACGAGGTGGTTCTGGGTGTCCGCGACGTAGAGATCGCCGTCCGGGCCGAGCGCGATGCCGACCGGGTTGTTGAAGCGGGCCGCACTGCCCGCGCCGTCGGCCGAGCCGCTCACACCGGCCATGCCGGCGATCGTCGTGACCGTGCCGTCGGTGGCGATACGCCGGATCGTGTGGTTGCCGGAGTCGGTCACGAAGAGGTTGCCAGCGCCATCGTGCACGACGCCCTCGGCGCCGCTGAACGACGCGGTCGCGGCGGGCCCATCTGCCGAGCCGGCGAAGTAGGCGCCGGCGACCGGCGTGATGATCGACAGGTCCGCGCTCAGGCGTTGTACCTGCGAGCCGCTCACGAAGACGAAGCTGCCATCGGCGACCTGGTCGATGCCGTACGCCTGCGCCGTCACGGCCAGCCCGCTGCTCAATCCGATGACCGGCGTGGGCGTCAGCGTGACCGTGCCCGGCGCGGTCACCGTCAGCGTCGCCGTGCTGCTCGGCGTCGCGCTCTGGCCGCTGCAATCGAGGACGGCGCGGTACTGGGCACCGTTGTCGGCGAGGGTCGTCGCGACGCCGTAGGTTGCCGCCGTCGCGCCGGCGATGTCGGCGAAGGCCGCGCCGCCCTGGCTGCGCTGCCAGTGCACACCGAGCGTGCCGCTGCTGCACGTGCCGGCGACGGTGAACGACGCCATGGCGCCGGTGACGACGCCGACCCCCATCGGCTGCTGCGTGATCGTCAGCACCGGTGCGATGGCACTCACTGTCAGTGTCGCGGCGGTGCTGGTCACGCTGCCCACGCCGTTGCTGACGACGACCGTGAAGAACGCACCGCTATCGGCGAGGGCGGTGGCCGGCGTGGTGAAGCTGTCCGCGGTCGCGCCCGCGATGGCGGTGCCGCCGCGTTGCCACTGGTAGGCGAGCGTCGCGTCGCCGCTGGCGGTGACAGAGAACATCGCCGTCTGGCCGATGGCGACGGTTTCGTCGACGGGCTGTCGGGTGATGGTGGGCGCCGTGCCGGCGCCGCCGAGGTCGATCGGCGGCGGCGCATCGGTGCGGCCACCGCAGGCGGCGACAAGCGTGCACATGCCGAAGACCGCGGCGCGAAACAGGGCCGCGATGCGGCGCGGGGAAGCGAAGGTGGCGTTCATGGCAAGCGCTCCGGTCTCAGAAGGAAAGTTGCGCCGCGATGCCGAGCATCTGCAGCGAGCCATGGCTCGTGTGAGCCTTGATGCGGGTCGCGTCGTAGTCGAGGCCGACGCTGAGGGCGGGCGAGACCTGGTAGGCCACGCCCAGGCCGAGCAGCGGCTGCACGCTCGTCTTGCCGCTGCTGCCGAACGCGGGGTTCGCGTACTCGAACTTCGCATGAACGCTGGCAACGCCAAGTCGCGCGAGCGCGCTCCAGAGCGGCGTGATCGACCAGCGGTAGCCCACCGTCAGGCCGATCGCATCGACGTCGAAAGCGCCGCCGAATTCGTTGCCGAGCGGCGTCGTGCCGCCACCGTCGAAGCGTCCGCCGCGCAGGTACGCGAGCTGCGCGTCGAAGGCCGGCGCGAACCGATAGGCCAGCGACAGCTTGCCTCCGACGTCGCTGCGGTCGCATGGGAACGTGGCAACGCAATCGACCCGGCCCCGCGCCGACCCGGCGGCCAGTCCGATCTGCCAGTCGGCGGCAACAGCCGGTGCGGACAGGCACATCGACAGGGTCAGGGCGGCAGCGGTCCCACGCGCTCCCCGCTGCTGCCGGGGATTGCTGACACATCGAACGAATTTGATCTTCATGCCTGACTCCTCGAGCTTTCGGCGGACGGGCAAATGACGGCTGGCCGGCTGCGAACGCAGACGCCGAGCAGCATCAGCAGTTCGGCGAGCGAGCCGAACGGTCGCGAGACCGGGCCGTCGGTGCGCTCGACGATCCCGGCGAGCACGTGAACGGATGGGTCGCCGGCATGGGCGCGTCGGTGGATGTGGACGACGAAGGTTTCCATCGTGGTGGCCTTTCGCGGGAGGGTGTCGATCCCGTGCGAGAAGGCTAGGCGCGCCCCGCGGGACCCACCTTTCAGATCACTTACCGATCGCGAATTTCTCCGGCAGGGCGCCGGCCCCGAGGCTCAGTCGCCGCGGATCTGGCGGTGCAGCTTCTCGGTCTCGTCGCCCGGCTGGACGCCGAGCACGACCGACAGCAGCTCGCGGCAACGCCGGAAGGCGAGCAGCGCTTCGGTGCGCTCGCCGAGCGCATCGTGGCAACGCATCAGGCCGCGGTAGAGCGGTTCGGCGAGCATCTGCTGCGCCAGGCCGCGTTCATAGCGGTCGATCGCGGCGCGCCATTGGCTGCGGCCCTCGAGCCAGGTGCCGATGTCGGCGACGGCGCGGTGAAAGCGCAGGGCCAGCCGCTCGCGCGCCGCCACGCTCCAGGGCGCGGCCGGCTCGTCGCCGAACAGCTTGTCGCGGTAGAGCCGGAACAGCGAGGCGACGATCGGCTCGATCGTCTCGGGCACTGCCGCTTCGGCCAGCGCCGTGAAGAGCCGGTCGCACAGCGCCTCGAAGGCGATCGCATCGCACCAGACGATGCGCCGATTGAGCGACAGCTTGCCGTCGACGAGCAGCAGGCTGCCGTCGACGTCGATCAGCTTTCTCAGGCGCGAAAGGGTGACGTCGAAGGCCGCCAGCGCGTCGGCATCGGGATCGGGCCAGAGCGCGAAGGCGAGCCTCTCGCGCGGCACGCCGTCGCCGCCTGCGGCAACCAGTGCCCGCAGCAGGTCGAGCGGCTTCTTCTGCGCCTTTTTCTCGACCACGATCGCTTCGCCGTCGCGCTCGACGACGAAGGCGCCGAGCGCGCGGATTCGGATCGCCCAGGGCCAGTGCTCGACCGTCGCATCGGGCGCAGCGAGCTGACGCGACGATATCGCCTTGACGACGAACTCGCGCTCGATGTCGTGCTCGAGCGCCGCCGCGAACAGGCGCGCGGCGATCGCCGGCAGCGGGAAGAAGAGCGCGTACCAATTGATCGCCCGCGCCGTCGCCAGTGTCTCGCGCAGCAGCGCGAGCAAGCGCGGATCCTGCAGGCGCAAGGCCTGCGCGGCGCGTGTGGCGAGGGCGTTTGCCTCGAGCATGGCGAGCTGGCCGCCGCTCTGGTTCGGCCGGATGCGATCGAACAGCTCGAGCGCGCGCTCCTCCTGGCCGAGAAGCACGAACGACTGCGCCAGCACCGAGCGCGGCAGGTCGCGCTCGCGGTCCGGAAGCTCGGTGTCCTCGTAGATCCGCAGCGCCCGTTCGCACAGGCCCTGCGCCGCTTCCGGCTCGTTCCTGATCAGGCGATAGCGCGCCTCGTAGACGAGGCCGTGGCCTTGCCAGGTCGCCTCGACGTTCGGCGCCAACGCTTGCATGCGCGCAACCTTGCGCGCCGCGGTGGCGAGATCGCCCCGGATCAGGAGCGCGGCCAGGTCCTGCGCCGTCATTGCGTATTCGAGCTCGGCGATGCCGTTCGCTTCGGCGATCGACCAGGCGCGGGCGCGGCTCGCTTCTGCCGCCGCGGCATCGCCGAACTTGGCATGCGTCTCGGCCAGTCGCCAGGACCAGACGCCGACCCAGTACGGGCTGGCCTCGGGCGCGTCGACGGTCGCCTGCAGCAGCGCCGCGACATGGCGAAAGCGCTCGGGGTCGTTGTCGAGGTTCAAGTGGTCGAGCAGCAGCTTGGCGTAGATGATCCGCTCGTCGGCTGGCATCTCGAGGCCGGAACGCAGCGCAGCATAGACCGCCGCCGCGCTGGCCACGACCCGGTCGCGCTGCAGGCCGATCGCCGGGTCCAGCGTCGAGATGCACATCTGGGCGACCTCGCTGCGCAGGCGCTGCAAGGGCGACGCTCCGGGGCCGAGCGCATCGGCATCGAAGCGCGCCAGCCATGCGGCGATGCCGCGGTAGTCGGCATGACGGCTGGCGATCGCGATCAGCGCGCCGGCCGCGCAAGAGGCCACGCCGGCCGCGTTGCCTTCGGCCTCGAAGCCCTCACAGGCGCGTGCGAACCACTGGCTCGCAGCCGCTTGGCTGCGCGGCAACTTCAGCCAGGCATCGTCGTGAAGCTGCCAGGCATCGAGAGAAAGACCCACCATCGCCGCTGGAGCATAGCGAATCGTGCCGCACCTGGCCGAGCTTCAGCTCGACCGCTTCAAGCTGAGGACGCCAGCGCGCGAACTCGGCCGACGGCAACGCTGGTGGAATCATTCAGGTCGGTGGCCCCTCCGGAGGCGATCGCTGTGGAGCAGGCGCCGCTTCGGCCGCGTCGTTCGAGGCAGGCTCCGCCGCCAGCGTTTCGGGCGCCTCGATGTATCGCACCTGCGGCAGCCGCACGAGCTGTGCGTGCGCCAGGGCGCCGTAGAGCGGTGGTCCGAGCAGGCGCGAGATCAGGCTGGCGACGAGCGCGCACGCCATCAGGCTCAGCACCATCGCGTGGCCGTCGATCATCTCCATGACGATGATGAAGGACGTGAGCGGCGCCTGCGTCACGGCGGCGAGAAAGCCGACCATGCCGAGCGCGATCAGCGCCGCGTGGTCGACGTTGCCGGCCATCAGGGCGACGTCATTGCCGAGGCCGGCGCCGATTGCGAGCGAGGGCGCGAAGAGGCCTGCCGGCACGCCGCTCCAGACGGTCAGCCAGGTCGCGACGAGCTTGCTGAAGGCGTAGACGGCCGGCGCGCTGTGCGTGCCCTCGAGCAGGCCGCGCGTGTACTCGTAGCCGCTGCCGCGCGTGGCGCCGTCGGTGGCCAGCGCGATCAGCGCGACGGCGCCGCCGCAGCAGGCGGCGAACCAGATCGGATGGCGCCGTCGCCAGTCGAGGATGCGCTCGCCACTGCCGGTGAGCGAGCGCAGCAGCAGGCGCGAGAAGACGCCGCCGGCCACGCCGCTGAGCAGCGTGACGAGCAGGCCCGGACCGAGCAGCGACCAACCCACCGTGGGCACCTGGATGACGCCGAAGTAGGTCGAGTTGCCGTACACCGAGACGGCCATCAGGCCGGCCAGCACGATCGCCGCCACGAGCAGGCCGCTCGAACGCTGCTCGGGCCGCCGCGAGAGTTCCTCGATCGCGAACATCACGCCGGCCAGCGGTGCATTGAACGCGGCGGCGATGCCGGCCGCACCGCCGGCGATGAGCAGTCCGTGCTCGGTGATGGCGGCGCGCCTGGGCAGCCAGCGACGTACGCTGTGCATGATGCCGGCGGCGATCTGCACGGAGGGACCTTCGCGGCCGAGCGAGAGGCCGGCAAGCAGGCCGGCAGCAGTGAGCATGAACTTGGCGAAGGCGAGGCGCAGCGACACGAACAGGCCGACGTCCGCAGTGCCGACGGCCGTGTCGAGCGTGGCCATGACCTGCGGAATGCCGGATCCTGCCGCACCGGGCGCGTAGCGCCGCGTCAGCCAGGCAATGGCCGCGGTCGCGAGCGGCATCCACAGCAGCGGCACCCACCAGCCGAGCGCGGCGATGCGCAGGAAGGTCTCGAAGGCCAGGTTGGTGAGCCAGGTGAAGCCGACGATCGTCAGGCCGGCCAGCG
>JBDTNU010000179.1:0-7157 GCA_039933535.1 Caldimonas sp.
GCGCCGCAGTCGAGAAGGGCGCGCCGCTGCTCGTGCTCGAGGCGATGAAGATGGAACACACCATCACTGCGCCGCGCGCCGGCACGGTCAAGTCGTACCGCTATGCCGCTGGCGACCAGGTGGCCGAGGGCGTCGAGCTGGTCGAGTTCGAATAGGCGCAGGCATGGCGCGGCGAGGCTGGCGCGATCAGTAGCCGCGGGCCTTGTCGACGACGTTGAGCAGCGCCTCGCCGCGCATGAAGCGGCCTATGTTGTCGAGCAGCAGCTCCTGGTAGCGCTCGAAGGAGCGCGGCGTGAGGCCGGAAGAATGCGCGGTGATGATCACGTTCGCCTCGGCCCAGAGCGGCGAGTCGGCGGGCAGCGGCTCGGGGTCGGTGACGTCGAGCGCGGCGCCGGCGAGATGGCCGGAACGCAGCGCGTCGAGCAGCGCGACCTGATCGACGATCGGGCCGCGGCCGACGTTGTAGAAGTGCGCGCCCGGCTTCATCGCCGCGATCCGCGCGCTCGAGAACAGGCCGCGCGTCTCGGCGGTCAACGGCAGCGTGATGACGACGTGGTCGGCCTCGCGCAGCGCGTCATCGATCGCGGCAGTCGACGCCATCGCCGCGAAGCCCGGCGGCAGCGCGCCGGCCGTCGAGCGGCGAACGCCGAGCACGCGCATGCCGAAGGCGGCGGCCCTTTCGGCGACGGCGCAGCCGAGCGCGCCGGTGCCGATCACGGCCAGGGTCTGGCCGGACAGCTCGAACAGCGATTCGGCGGCCGGCGGTTGCCATTGCCGTCGACCCTGGGCGCGCAGCAGCGCCGGCAGCTGGCGGGCGAACGCGAGCATCAACCCAACTACGTGCTCGGCGATGTTGATCGCATGGTTGCCGCTGCCATTGGTAAGCGTGAGCTTGCTCGCGAGGAAGTCCGGCGTCGAGATGCGGTCGATGCCGGCGCCTCGCTGGTGCAGCCATTGCAGCCCTCCCGCCGCGGCGAGGATCTCGTCGATCGGTGGCCCGGCCCAGGCGATGGCTCCGGCTTCGGCGCGCTCCACGCCCTGCGGCAGCGCGTCGCCGTCGAGCTGCAGGAACTCGACGCCGGGAAAGGCGTCGCGAAAGACTTGAACCTGCGCCGCTTCGATCGGGTGCAGGAAGGCGAAGGTCGAGAGGCGCATCGTTCAGGCGCCCAGGGCCGGGTCAGACCCAGGGCAGCGAGTAGGTCTTGATGTTGGTGAAGCTCTTGACGGCTTCCTGCACGCCTTCCTTGTAGCCCAGGCCCGAATCCTTGATGCCGCCGAACGGTGTCAGCTCGAGCCGGTAGCCTGGCACTTCGCGCACGTTGACCGATCCGACCTCGAGCTCGGAGACGAAACGCGAGATGTAGTCGAGCCGGTTCGTGCACACCGCCGACGACAGGCCGAAGGCGGTGGAGTTGGACAGGCGGATCGCGTCGTCGATCGTGTCGAAGCGGATCACCGGCGAAACCGGTCCGAAGGTCTCGTACAGCACGAGCGGCATGTCCTGCGTGACATGGTCGACGACGGTCGGCGAATAGAGCGCGCCGCGCCGCTGGTTGCCCACGAGCACCTTCGCGCCGCGCGCCACCGCTTCGTTTACCTTGTCCTCGCAATAGCGCGCCGCCGTCTCGTCGATCACCGTGCCCATGTCGAGCTTGCCGTCCATCGGGTCGCCGTACGACCAGGCCTTTGTCTTGGCTACCAGCAGCTCGACGAACCGGTCGGCGGCCGAGGCCTGCACCAGCATCCGCTTGACGGCGGTGCAGCGCTGCCCCGAGTTCTTGTACGAGCCGGCCGTCGCCAGCGTCGCCGCCTCTTCGAGGTCGGCGTCTGCCATGACGATGATCGGGTCGTTGCCACCGAGCTCGAGCACCATGCGCCGGTAGCCGGCCTTCGAGGCGATGTACTTGCCGATCGCAACGCCGCCGGTGAAGGTGACGAGGTCGACGTGCTCGTTGGTGATCAGCTCGTCGGCGATCTCCTTCGGGTCGCCGGTGACCACCTGGTACATCTCGGGCGGCAGGCCCGCTTCGTACAGGATGTCGGCGAGCACGATCGCCGAGAACGGCACTTTCTCGGAGGGCTTGAGCACCATCCGGTTGTTGGTGACGATCGAGGGCACGACCTTGTGCGCGACCTGGTTCATCGGATGGTTGAACGGCGTGATCGCGCTGATCACGCCGAGCAGCGGGTCGCGCTGCGTGTAGACGCGCCGCTTCTTGCCGTGCGGCGTGAGGTCGCAGGAGAAGATCTGGCCGTCGTCCTTCAGGCACTCGGTGGCGCCGAACAGCAGCACGTCGCTGACGCGCCCGATCTCGTAGAGCGAATCTTTCTTGCAGAGCCCGCTCTCGGCGGTGATCAGGTCGGAGAGCTCCGCCGTGCGGTCGCGCACGATGGCGGCGGCCTTGTTCAGCACCGCGGCGCGATCGAAGCGCGTCAGCTTCGACTTGAAGCCCTTGGCGATGGCGAAGGCGCGCTTGATGTCTTCCAGCGTCGCCTTCGGCACCGTGCCGATGAGTTGCTCGGTGTACGGATTGAAGACCTCGATGACACGGTCGCGATGGACCTGCTCGCCGCCGATCCGCATCGCCTCGCGGCGCAATTCCCTGGCGTTCATGCAGTGGCTCCCGTGTTGGTTGCGGCGCTCGATACGCCGATGAAATTCTTGCCGCGTACGCCGTCGAGCGCAGCCGTGATCATGCGCGCCGATTCGGCCTCGGTCACGCCGTAGCTCTCGAAGCGGGTGCTGACGCCCAGGCCCTCGAGGAAGTCGTGCAGGACCGCCGGCGCCTGGGCCAGGGGCACGTCGAAGACGCGTGCCAGCACCGCGTCGCGCTCGGCGCTCTTGCCGATCGCCCGCTGCAGCACCATGGCGAGCGTGAACGAGCAGGCGATGCCGTGCGGCAGGCCGTGGTGCATCGTCATGTCGTAGGAGATGGAGTGGGCGAGGGCAGTGCGCGTGTTCGAGAACGCCAGACCGGCGGTCAGCGCGGCGAGCGACATGCGGCGCCGCAGCTCGATGTCGCCCATGCTCTTCATCAGCGCCGGCAGCGTTGCGAGCACCAGGCGAGCGGCGGCAACGGCGTGGTTGTCGGACACCGGGTTGGCGTTGATGTTCCAGATCGATTCGAGCGAATGCGAGAGCGCATCGAGGCCGGCCGCGAGCGTCGGGCCGGCGGGAAGCGAGAGCGTGAGCTGGGGATCGACCAGCGCCGCTTCCGGCCAGGTCTCGGGCAGGTACAGCGAGTACTTCTTGCCGGCGGCGCGGTTCCAGATCGTCGCCCATCCGGTCACTTCGCTGCCGGTGCCCGAGGTCGTCGGCACCGCGATCAGCGTCTTGACGCGGTGCGGCGTGAATGGTTTGCCGGTGGCGAGCAGCGTGACGAGCGCATCGAATTCGCCGCTCTCGGTGCCGACCATCAGCGCCTTGGCGGTATCGAGGGCGCTACCGCCGCCCACGGCGACGATCACCTCGCTCCCGGCCTGCTCGCGCCAGAACGCGCGATAGAGCGCGTCGAGCCCGTCGACGTCGGGGTTGGGCTGGGTCTGGTCGATCACGCCGACGAGCGACGCGCCGACCAGCTTCTTCAGCCGCGGCAGCAGGCCGAAGCCCTGAGCTTCGGGAAAGGTGACGATGCTCGCCTTGCGGCCGCGCAAGATCGTCGGCAAGGTCTCGAGGACACCGGCGCCGAAGTGGACGGCGACGGGGTTGTGGTACTGCCAATGCGTCACGGCGTGCTCCTGTGCGGCGAGGCGATCACGCGGCGTGGTTGAGCGCGAGATCGAAGATGTCGAAGTTGCGCAGGCGCCGCTGCGGGTCGACGTCGACCAGTCGCCGGTTGAAGAGCAGCGGCACGAGCTGCTCCGAGACGCCACCGTGCGAGCGCAGCGGCGCGTCGAGGCCCGAGAGATCGTGGCGCGAGGGGCTGGTGCCGATCACGTAGAGCCGCTCGGAGACGACGACGACGTCGCCGATCCGGTCGGGTGGCAGCTCGAAGTGCGCCGCGGCTTCATCGCGCGAGAGCACGAGCTCGACGCCGCGCACCTTCTTCAGCTTCGCCGAGAGCCCGGCGAGGTCGGCGCCCGCAGGAAGGTAGGCGGTGGCGAACGATCCGAGCGAGCCGTGGTGGGCGACGTAGGGGTCGGTGACGGGCAGGATCACACGAGCGGCGCCGGCGCCGATCTGCGCGTCGAACCAGTCCTGCAGGAAGATGATCTGCGGTTCTCCGGCGGCGTCGGTCTTCGAGTTCATGCCGTGGTCGGCGGTGAGCGCGACGGTCACGCCCATCGCGTCGAGCTGCTCGAGGTAGCCGCTCATCATCCGGTAGAAGTCGTTGGCGGCCGGCGTGCCCGGCGCGTGCTTGTGCTGCACGTAGTCGGTGGTCGAGAGGTACAGCACGTCGGGCCGGTCGCGGGCCATGATCTTCACGCCCGCGGCGAACACGAACTCCGAGAGGTCGGCGCTGTACACCTTGGGCAGCGGCTTGCCCACGAGCTCGAGCACGCCGGTGATGCCGTTGTTCTCCTGCGTGAGCTGGTCGGCCTTCTCGGCCGAGAAGCGGATGCCCTGCATGTTCTTGCCGAGGAGCGTGCGCAGCTTGTCCTTGGCGGTGATCACGGCGATCTTCGCGCCGGCGGCTGCGAAGGCGGCGAAGATGGTGTCGACGCGAAGGTATTTCGCGTCGTTCATCATCACTTCCTCATCGGCCTCGCGGTCGTAGAAGTAGTTGCCGCAGATGCCGTGCACGGCGGGCGGAACGCCGGTGACGATCGAAATGTTGTTGGGATTGGTGAAGCTCGGCACGACGCATTCGCCGAGCAGCGACGCGCCCTTCCTGCACATCGCGGCGAGGTAGGGCGCGACGCCGGCCTGGATCGCCTGGTTGATGTAGTCGGCCTCGCAGCCGTCGACGCAGACGACGACGAGCGGCCGGTCCATCCAGCGGTAGCTGCGTCCGTTCGCGGTGACCGGTCGGCCGGGTGCGGTGCTCATGGCGAATTCCTCTGATGTGTTCGAGCCTAGGCGATGGCCTTGGCGATGTGCGTGCGCAGCCAGGCCGAGAGCAGCTCCGACAGCACGACGACGGCGATGATCGAAAGCAGGATCGCGGCGACGTCGTGCGAGGCGACCCGCTGCACGCTTTCGCGCAAGTACCAGCCCATGCCACCGGCGCCGAAGAAGCCGACCACGGTGGCGGCGCGGAAGGTCACGTCCCAGGTGTAGATCGAGATGCCGGTCCACGCGACGCGCACCTGCGGCAGCACGGCGTAGACGAACACCTGCAGCTGGTTCGCCCCCGCGGCGCGGATCGCCTCGACCTGGCCCGGCCGGATCGCTTCGATCGATTCCGAGAACAGCTTGCCGGCGAAGCCGATGCAGTAGAGAGTGAGCGCGAGGGCGCCCGGCAGCAGGCCGAAGCCGAGGATCATCACGAGCAGGATGGTCCAGATCATCTCGTGCACGGAGCGGCAGGCCATGATGATGAGGCGCGCCGGCTTGTAGAGAAAGCGGCGGCTCGGCGTGATGTTGTGCGCTGCGAACCAGGCCAGCGGCACCGCCGCGGCGAGCCCGAGCACGGTCGCGAAGTACGACATCTGCAGCGTCTCGACCACCGTCTGCCAGTACTCCGCGTTGAGCAGATGGCCGATGTTCGGCGGGAAGTAGCGCCGGCCCAGCATCTCGCCCATCCGGCCCAGCAGGCCGGGCAGCCGCTCGAGGTCGATGTCGAGGTAGTCGACCGAGAACGCCAGGAAGGCCAGTCCGCCCAGCATCGCCACATATTTGTAGAGGCTCTGCGGATAGCGGAAGCGGCTCCAGCTGGCGAGCGAAGAATTGGCGGCGCGCTTCTTCGCGAGGACCGCGGGCGCGGCACCGTCGCCGGCTGCCTCCGGCGCGGCGACGCGTTCCGGTGCCGGGCCGATCAGCCGATCAGATGACGGCTCGGCGTGCATAGTGCGAGGCGACTTCGCCGAGGACGATCAACGCCAGCACGGCGAGGACGACGACGGCGATGCCGCCGTAGTTCGACATCGCCATCTGGCGGAACAGCAGCAGGCCGAGGCCGCCGGCGCCGACCAGGCCCATGATGGTCGAGCGGCGGATGTTGATGTCCCACTCGAAGATCATGTTGCCGACGAAGACCGGCACGATCTGCGGCAGGATCGCGAACCACAGGATCTGGAACTTGGTGCCGCCCGCCGCGCGGATCGCCTCGAGCGGCTTGGGATCGACGTCCTCGATCGCCTCGGCGATCGTCTTGGAGATGAAGCCGATCGAGCGCACCGCCATCGCGAGCACGCCGGCCAGCGCGCCCAGGCCGACCGCGGAAACGAAGATCAGGCCCCAGACGATCTCGTGCACCGAGCGCGACATCGTCATCAGGAAGCGGCCGACGGCGTACGAGGTCTTGCCGAAAGGGGTGATGTTCGAAGCGCCCAGCCAGGCCACCGGGATCGAGAGCACGAGGCCGACCAGCGTGGCGAGCGTCGCCATGACGACGGTCTCGAGCGCCGGCTTCCACAGCTCGGGGACGACCGCCCCGTCGAGCTCGGCGAAGCGGCGCAGCGTGTCGAGCAGCGAAGCGAGCTGGATGCGGCTCCAGTCGGTGTCCTTGACGACGATGACCTGGATGCTCCAGGCGACTGCGATCAGGATCACGGCGTACGACAGATATCGGATGCGACGGGTGCGCTGCCGGCCGGCGGCGATGCCGGCCACGCGCATCTCGAGCGTCGCTGCGTTCACAGCACCTCCATCGCGTAGATGTCCTGCAGCGCTGCCTTGTCTAGCTCGGCCGGCGTGCCGTCGAACTTCTTCAGGCCGTCCTGCAGGCCGATCACGCGGGTGCAGAAGTCGCAGGCGAGGTCGACGTCGTGAATGTTGCAGAGCACCGGGATGTGAAACTCGCGGGCGATCTCGCGGATCAGCGTCATCACCTCGCGCGAGATCTTCGGGTCGAGGCTCGAGGTCGGCTCGTCGACGAGCAGGAGCTTCGGGTTCTGGATCAGGGCGCGCGCGATGCCGACCCGCTGGCGTTGCCCGCCCGAGAGCCGGTCGGCACGCTTGTCGACGTGCTCGCTCAGGCCCACGCGGTCGAGCAGGCGCAGCGCCTGGGCGATGTCGTCCTTGGTGTACATGCGCAGGATGCTGCGCAAGGTGC
>JBDTNU010000180.1:0-7133 GCA_039933535.1 Caldimonas sp.
TGTCGGCCTTGTCGATCTCGTCGATCAGCAGCACCACCGGCTCGGGCGCGGTGAAAGCCTGCCAGAGCACGCCCTTGACGATGTAGTTTCTGATGTCCTTGACGCGCGCCGCGTTTTCCACATCGGCGAGCTGGCTGTCGCGCAACCGGCTCACCGCGTCGTATTCGTAGAGGCCCTGCTGCGCCTTGGTCGTCGACTTGATGTGCCACTGCATCAGCGGCATGCCGAGCGCGGCGGAGACTTCCTCGGCCAGCATCGTCTTCCCGGTGCCCGGTTCGCCCTTGACAAGGAGCGGTCGCTTGAGCGTCACTGCGGCGTTCACCGCCAGCATCAGGTCGGGCGTGGCGACGTAGTTTTCCGAGCCTTTGAACTTCATCGGGGGCGGCGTGCGAAGGGCGTTTCAGTATAAGGGCGCCTCTATAATTCGCGGTTTTCGCCCACTGATCCCCACTCATCCGGCCATGAAGAAGATCCCCTTTGCGATGCTCGCTTCCACCCTGGTTGCGGGTTCGATGGCCGTCGGCACGGCAGCCAGCGCACAAGATGCCAAGGCCGGCGAGAAGAAGGTGGCGATGTGCGTCGGCTGCCACAACATCCCGGGCTACCAGGCGAGCTTTCCCGAGATCTACAAGGTGCCGAAGATCGCGGGGCAGGGCGCCAAGTACATCGTCTCGGCGCTGACGGCCTACAAGAAGGGCGACCGCAAGCACCCGACGATGCGCGCGATCGCGACCACGCTGTCCGACCAGGACATGGCCGATGTCGGGGCCTACTACGAGCAACTCGAAAAGGGCGACGCGGCGCCGGCCCAGGCGGCCGAGGCGCCGGCACCGGTCGCCAAGCTGCTCGCCCAGGCCAATTGCGCTTCGTGCCACGGCGTCAATTTCTCGAAGCCGATCGATCCGAGCTATCCCAAGCTCGCCGGCCAGTACGCTGACTACCTGTACGTCGCCCTGAAGTCGTATCAAACCGAGCACAACGCGCGCATCGGCCGCAACAACGCGATCATGATGGGAATGGCGCGGCCGTTCACGCATCCGGAGATCAAGGCGCTGGCCAAGTACCTGTCGTCGTTGCCGGGCGAGCTCAAGACCGTCCAGCTGCCGGAGTTCCGTTAGTCGGCTCTCGTTCCGAAGAGGGTCGTCGTGCGTCGCGACTCGCACTAGACTTTCCCGACCGGGCCAGCCCCGGTACATGAGCGGCCCGCGGGCCGCTTCATCTTTGGGGGAGGCAAGAGATGGCACTGCTGACGACACTCGGTCTCAAGCCGAGCTTGGATGTGGCGAAGGCGCTGCTCGCCCATCGGGCGACCGATGCCAAGCCCGTGGCTGGGACCGTGAGCGCGCCGCCTGACCCAGGTCCGTCACCGGTCGCCGCGAAGACCTACGGAACGGCCAAGGTCGACGCGAAGGCCTCCGAAACAGCCAAGGCCAACTACGACAAGGCCTGGAAGGAGACGCTCGCCTTCGCCGCCGGCCTGGGTGACAACCCCGCCAAGCTCGAGCTCGCGAGTGCGCTCAAGGCCTGCGAGGAAAAGAAGAAGGCGGCCCAGGCCGTCGCTGCCAGCGACCCGGCCAAGCACGCCGCGCTGATGCAGGCGGCGCTCGCCGAAATGCAGGCCGCGCGCGAGGCGGCGAAACAGCGCAGCGAGGAGATTCCGCGCGCGCTGGCGAAGAAGCTCAAGGCGGGGATCGAGAAGCACTTCAAGGAAAACCACGCCGAGTACGAAAAGCAGTCCGGCCGTCTCGAGGCCCTGAAACGCGCCATCGCGGTAGCCAAAGGCGCGCACAAGGCCGACCTCGAAGCCAAGCTCGGGCCGCTCGAGAAGCAGGTCGAGGCGGCCGAGCACCATCGCGACGAGGCCCAGGCCGACCTCGAGAAGCTCGACGACCCCGAGACCAAGCGCGAGGAGCTCGACGCCATCGTCGCGCGCCGCGGCAAGAACGCGAACGTGGGCCGCCAGGTGGACGTCGACACGCACGACGGCGACAAGCATTTGCCGGGCGAAAAGCACGTCACGACGACGACCACGAGCGTCGAGAACGGCACCGCCAAGGTCGACAAGACCGAGGTCGAGCGCAAGATCGGCCCGGGCTCGGTGACGCAGAAGACCAGCCGGGAGACCGAGCGCACGACGGCCGACCAGTCCGTGCGCCGATCCACGGAATCGGAGACGAAAGTCTCGCTCAAGGGCGTGTCGCGCGAGACCAGCGACAAGATCGAGATCGAGCGTGGCGGCAAGACAGTATCGGTCGAGGAAAAGCACTCGCTCGAGGTCGGCAAGGAAGGCGTCACCGGCTCGAAGACGCGCACCATCACCGGTAGCGACGGCTCCTCGGTCTCGACCAAGACCAGCTCCGGCCTGGTGCGCGGCGAGGGCCAGGTGGGCGCGTCGGCGTCGACCGAAAAGACGCGCACCGACAAGTCCGGCAACGAGTCGTCCAAGGGCTTGTCGTCGAAGACCGCGGTCCTCGCCGGCGAGGACGGCTACGGCCTCGGCTCGCAGGCGACCGGCAGCATCGGCAGCGCGCGCAAGAGCGGCTTCAACACCAAGGCCGCGCTGGGTCTCAGCGGCAACATCACCTGCGACATCGGCGAGCCGAAGAGCGGTCTCTATCCGGTGACGCTCAAGGTGCGCTTCGGCGCCTCGGTCGCGCTCGGCAGCGGCCACGACAAGAAGGGCGGCTCGGCCAAGGCCAGCGTCGACGTCGAGGCGTCGAAGGAAGTGACCATGGAGGTCACGCAGAACCTCACCGAGAAGGAGCTGCAGCACTACGTCGACACGCTGAAGAAGGCGAACACCGGCAACAAGGTCGACGCCACGTACAACGAGCTGGCAATCATCAGCGTCGGCGCGAGCCAGACCTGGGAAGACGCCAAGAGGATGTACCAGGGCCAGCCGATCCTCGGCAAGAAGGCGGGCGATAGCGTGAAGCTCGGCGATGAGACCAAGATCGGTGCGTCGGCCAAGGTCGCTCTCAAGGCGGTGAGTGTCGAGGGCTCTTACAGCGAAGGCCACAAGCACTCGACCAAGGCGACGCGCAACGAGAAGGGCGGCGTCGATGCGGTCGGCGAAAACGAGGACACGCGAACGGTCGGCGGCGGCGGCGGCGTCGACACCGGCCTGACCGGCGTGACGCGCAAGGCCGAGCAGGTGTTGAAGACCTCGATCGGCTACATGGTGACCATCGATGCCGGCGCCGATCCCGACGGCAAGCTGCTGGCGGCGTTCCACGCCTGCAAGTCATCGTCGGCGCTCGAGCAGTTCATCGCCGCGCACAAGGGCCAGGTCAAGGTCACGGGCAAGAAGGACAAGCGCGCTTGCGAGCGGGCCGACAACGTCGGCTTCAGCGTGCTCGCTGTCGACATGGACCTCAAGTACAAGCACGGCACAGAGCAGAACGTGACCACCGACGAGAAGGGCAATGTCGTCGACAGCGAGGTCACGGGCACGAACGAGGTCGGCGGCAGCGTCGGCGTCGGAAAGGGTCTGCGCTTCGGCGATTCGCGCCAGGACAAGGCGACCTCGAAGCACGACGACAAGGGCAAGCTCGAGCTGGACATGAAGCGCACCAAGTCGGAGACGAGCATCGTCAAGACGCTGAAGAACCTGGTCGGCATGGGCGACGACGAGCAACAAGGCGAGGGCGAAGCCGCCAAGCGCAAGAAGGGCCTGATTGCCACGGCGGCCGGCGGCGAGGAGAAGGACAACCAGGTCCACGACGTCGCCGGCGTCCGCCTGGTCAAGGCCGACATCGAGAAGATCGTCCAGATCGCCAAGGGCGACGTCAATCGCTGGACCGACTGCGCGGCCCGCAACTACGACAGGAAAACCTACGACCAGTGGCGCGAGCTGGGTGCGCAGATCGCCGCCGAGGGCAAGGATCCGGCCTGGGTGGCCGACCAGCTTGCGCTCTACGTCGGCAAGGACCAGGGCAAGCGCATGAACGTCCTGATGCAGCTTGTCCGCCCGAGCGGCAGCGCTGCCATCGGAAAGCGCACCGAGTTCCCGGAAAGCCTGAAGAAATGCGTCGAGCCCTACGAGGAGCTGGTCATCCGGGACTGCGTTGCCGAGGTCGAGGACAAGGCCAAGGAAGAAGGTCCCGAGGCCGCCGGCAAGCTCGGGCAGGAGTTGTTCCAGCGGCTGGCGGCGTTACTCGTCTCCGTCTCGACGGCGACCGACTTCCGCCACGACGCCTCGCAGGCCGAGATGGTGCGGGCGATCGACGCTCGCAAGCATGAACTGCTCGCAGTGATGCGCAAGAACGCCGGCAAGACGTCCGACAAGGACGAGGACGATGCCTTGCGCCACGACTACAACCGCGTCGTCCTCGAGTTGCAGAGGTACGCGCCGCAGGAAGCGCCGCACATCTCTCACCTGGAGAAGATGCTGGGCAAGTACGACTATTTCCTGAGCGGCGACCTGACGGCCGTGCTCGCGGAGTTCGACCAGCTCGCCGATCTGTATGCGATCTGGAACCAGAGCTTCGACCAGGCGGTCGAGATCGGCAAGAAGATCGGCCGGGCCGATCACCTACCTTGCAAGCCCGACCTGGCGCGCTACAAGAAGCTGCGCAGGGCTAACCGTCAATCCGACTGAGATCTGGTCGGTCCGGCGGTGCGCGCGCGTCAGAACTGGTAGCTCAGCCCCGCCGAATACACGATCGGACGGAAGTCGACCGTCGTCGTCAACACCGTGGTGCCGGTCGCCACGACCTTGCTCTTGACGTTGATCTTGGCGATGCTCGCGAACAGGCCGATGTCTTTCGTGATCGCGTAGTTGATGCCGGCCTGCAGCGCGAGCCCGGTCGAGTTGCTCATCTTCACATCGGGTGCCAGGCTCGACTTCACGTCTGTGAAGTGGGTGTAGTTGATGCCGGCGCCGATGTACGGCCGCCAGGTATCGCCGGGCGAGAAGAAGTGATAGTTGAACAGCAGTGTCGGCGCGAGGTTCTTCGCCGAAAGTACCGTGCCGGTGCCGTTCAGGAAGGCGACGCTGCCGGTGGCCTTGGCCTTGATCGTCGGCGGAACGCCCAGCACGAGCTCGAGCCCGACCTGCGGCGTGAACAGTCGCTCGTAGACGAAGATCACCGTCGTCGCGTCGTTGGTCTCTGCGTCGGCGCCCGGGGGCACGCCGATGCCGCTGATGCCGTTCGTCTTCGAGTGCGTGTCGTAGCGCGTGATGCCGACCTTGAACACGTTGTCTTCGGCCTGGGCCACGCCGCAGCCGAGCGCGAGGGCGGCGGCGAGGGCGAGCGATGAGTTGATTTTCATGATGGGGTTCGCCTCGTTGCGATGGGTCAGATCCAGCCGAAAGACTTCAGCTGTGCCGCGAACGCGTCGCTGATGATCTTGTGGCCCCCGGTCGTGGGGTGAACGCTGTCGGCGAACTGCCAGGTGTCGACGTCGGCGCCGGTGCGAAGCCCGTTGTATGGCGCGCCAGGCGTCGCGTTGCAGAACAGCGACGAGCCGTCGGTGACGGCGCCGCCGGTGATCGCCTGGATCTTGGTGGCGTCGCAGGCCGGGATCGTGTTGTTGACGATGCCGAACTTGGCCGGATTCTGGTAGCCGTCCTTGAACAGAGGGAAGGTGTCGATGATCTGCACCGGCTGGCCGGTGAGGCCGTCCTTCAGCCAGAGGTTGAAGGTCTGCGACAGGGCGGTCAGCACGGGCTTGGCGGTGGCTGGCAGCGAGTTGCCGAACGGCGTGTCGGCGATGTCGCTGAGCGTCATGACCGCGACGTAGATGCCGCCTTTCGCCAGGATCTGCGTCTTGATGTCGGCCACCAGCTCCTGCGCGGCGACCTTCATCGCCGCTTCCGCCGCTTGCTGGGCGGCGAACAGCTGCAGGTTGGCTTGGTCGGCGGTCAGCGTGGTGTCGGCCTGGATCGCCGCCGCCGCCGCAGCGAAGCCGCCGAACTGGGTGAAGACGTCGTTGTTGCCGCCGTAGACGAGGATCAGGTCGCTGGCCTTGAACGACGTGAAGCGGGCCAGGTGGTTGGCGATCTGCGTCACCATCGGCACGGTGAGCGCGCCCCCGCCGGTCACGGGGTCGTGGCCGATGCCGTTCGGATCGGTGACACGCGAGCCGCCCTGTCCGTATGCCGTGCACGTGCCCGCGAGCGCCGGAACGGCCGCCGCCGGGCATTTGACGGACGCGCCGTTGAAGCCGACTTCGGCCGGCGTGACGATGAGGCCGAGCGATGCCGCGAGGTTCTCGACCCAGACCTTGCCGAGCGGGTTCGCGTCGGGCGCGCCGGTGCTCGTCTCGTTGGTCGTGAACTTGCCGCCGAGGTAAGGCGGCGTGCCGTTGCCCGCAAGCGACGTGGCCGGCGCATACGTGCCGACGTCGCTGAGGCTGTCGCCGAACGACACCACAGCGGTGAACGTGCCCTTGGTGGTCGGTGCGCCGGCGGTCGACCCGGTGCCCGGGACGTCGGGGTCGCCGCCGCCGCAAGCGGCGAGCAACAGGGCCGAAACGACCCACGGACTCAATGATCTAAATGCTCTCATGCGAAACCTCGAAGTGCGCCCCAAAGCGAACGGTCGTTCGCTTTTGCAGGGCACTATAGGTCGCGCTGTCGGGCTCGCACTTCGGGTTAAACCCGGGATGGTGCGCTGCCGCTCGCTTTGGTGCGGAAGAGTGTGCGTCGACCGTTGCACGCTACTGGAAGTGCGCGAGCATCCTTTCGAGCGCCATCGTGAACGGCGCCTGCATCATCGGCAGCGTCAGAAGCACGCCGACCAGGCCGACGCCGAGCGTGATCGGAAAGCCGATCGCGAAGATGTTCATCTGCTGCGCGACGCGCGAGATGATGCCGAGCACCAGGTTGGCGAACAGCAGCATCGCCACCAGCGGCAGGGCGATCCAGAGACCCAGGCTGAAGATCTCGGCGCCCCAGCGATGCGGCTCGACGGCGCGCAGGAAGGCGAACGGTTCGCTCGACACCGGAAACGCCGTGAAGCTCTGGACGATCGCGGCGATCAGCATCAGGTGGCCGCCCATGACGATGAACAGCCACGACACCGCGACGCCGAAGAAGCGGCTCACGGCCGTGTCTTCGCTGGCCGTCATCGGATTGAAGAAGGCGGCGAAGTTGAGGCCCATCTGCAGGCCGATGATCTCGCCGGCGA
>JBDTNU010000181.1:0-7133 GCA_039933535.1 Caldimonas sp.
CCTCGCAAGATCGACGTGGGCATCACACTCGGCCGCGCCGGCACGCCCTTCGACGAGGACTCTGCAGGCGAGATCGCCGAGTGGATCAAGTGGATACTCCCCGACGCGATCGTCGACGAGGCGGTCGCGCTGCTGATCAGCCATGGCTTCGAGATCACCGGGCGCTCTCGCTGCACGCTATCGCTGCGCGCCGCGCCGGAGCTGTTCGAGCGCTACTTCTCGTCGCGGCTCGACATCGAGCGGCTTCCCGGTCGCCCGGGCGCGCCTGTGACCTACCAGGTCACGATCGCCAAGGAGGTGCGCATCCCCAAGCGGTTCAAGGGCGTGATCGGCACGGTCACCATCCAGCGGCCGAGCCGCAATCAGATGGCCGTCAGTGCGACTCCGCCCGCGGTTCCGGCTGCGTACTTTCTCGGCCTGGACGACGTGTCCCGCATTCTCGGCGCAACCGCCGTCGGTGGCCGCTTCACCGGAGCCGGCGTGCGCCTGACGATGATCGACACCGGTTTCGAGTTCGGCCACCCCTTCTTTGCGGGCAAAGGCCTTCACACCGAAGTGCTGCTTGCCGGCGGCGCGCATTCGAAAGACAAGGACGGCAGCGGCCACGGCACCGGCTGCTCGGCCAATGTGTTCGCGGTGGCGCCCGGTGTCGATTTCACCGGTATCAAGATCGGCGACGATGTCGACGGCGCCGACGGCAGCGCTCCGCTGCTGGTCGGATTCCAGCGCGCGCTCGGCTTCGATCCGGCCCATCCAGGAGAGCGCAGCAGCGCCCGGCGGCCCTTGCCGAACATCATCTCGGTCAGCGTGTCCTGCGGTGAAAAGCCTGGCACACCGCGATGGAACAATCTGCCATCCGATCTGACTCCGCTCGAAGCCTGTGTCCGCGAAGCAGTGCTCGCGTCCGGCATCACCGTCGTCGCCGCCGCCGGAAACGATGGCGAACGAGGCTTTCCTGGTCAGATGAAGCACGTGATCTCGGTCGGCGGCGTGTTCAAGCCGAAGCAGGGGCCGCTGCGGGCTTCCAACTTTGCTTCGGCCTTCACCAGTCGGGTCTACGGGAGTCGCAAGGTGCCCGATGTGTGCGGCCTGTGTGGCGAGCGCACCGATGACGCCGACTACATCATGTTGCCTGTGCCTGCGGGCTCCGACCACGACCGGGACTTCGGCGTCGTCGACGGAACGGGCAAGCACGATGGCTGGGCCCGCTTCAGCGGCACCTCGGCGGCGACGCCCCAGGTAGCCGCCGTCTGCGCACTGCTGCTGGAAAAGAATCCGGGCCTGACCCCATCCCAGCTGAAGAGCATCCTCATGGCGACCGCGACCGATGTCGACCAAGGCAACGCAGCTGGCATGGATGGGAACACGGGATTGGCGGCCGCGACGAAAACCGACGGCGCGACTGGCGCCGGTCTGGTCAACGCCGTCGATGCTCTGGCACGGGCCTGACCTGGGCAATCATGACGCGGCGGTGATTCGGGCCCGCACAGCCTCCCCCAATTCAACCACCGCCATCGCGTAATAGCTCGACCAGTTGTAGCGAGTGATCGCGTAGAAGTTGGTCGTCCCTGCCACGTAGCTTGGCGCCGCACCGCCGTTCTGCAGCTCGATGAGGGCGAGCAGGCTGTCGACGGCCAACGCGTCTGCAGGCAAGGCAGCGCCGCGCGTCACCATCTCCGCCGCCGAAAACGTCGGCACGATGTCCGGTGCAAGCAACGCGGCTCGATCGCTCGTATCGGTGGGTGGCTTCATTCCGAAGCGCACCGCCAGTCCGCGCTTCCAGCCGAACTCGGCCAGGTAGTTGGCGACGCTGCCGATCACGTCGGCGGCGTTCGAATGCAGGTCGACGTGGCCGTCGCCGTCGAGATCGACCGCGTACTTGTTGAAGCTCGACGGCATGAACTGCGCCATGCCGATCGCGCCGGCGTAGCTGCCCTTCCAGAGCTCGGGCGCGATGCCTTCGCTCCGGCACAGCACGAACCAGTTCTCGAGCTCCTCCTTGAAGAAGTCGCTGCGGTCCTTTCGCCCGGCCGGGAAGTCGAAGGCCAGGGTGGCGAGCGCGTCGATGATCCGGAAATTGCCCATCTGCCGGCCATAGATCGATTCGACGCCGACGATGCCGACGACGATCTCTGGCGCCACGCCGTAGAGCTCTTCGGCCATCGCCAGCCACTTCTCGTTGGCGCGCCAGAACGCCACGCCGGCGCGGATGCGGATCGGCTCGACGAAGCGGCTGCGATACGCGGCCCAGTTCTTGGCCGTGCCGGCCGGCGGCGGCATGATGAAGCGCACCGCGCTCGGCACGAAGCGCGACTGCGCCATCGCGGCGCGCACCCAAGGTGCATCGAGCCCGCGCCGCTCGGCGACGCCATCGGCAAAGGCCATCACGTCCTCGCGTTCGCCGTAGGTGACGAGGTCGGGAGCGGCGTCGTCATTCACGGGGGCAGCCTGGCGCTTGAGCGCCTTCTGCACTGCCGCGGCGGGAGTGGCGGCTGCCGCCGCGAGCGCGGCGCCGCCGAGCACGAGCTGGCGTCGGATCGAGGAACGAAGCATCGCCTCGATTATCCGGCGAGCGAGCTGCGCAAGCGCCGCGACTCGGCGTCGAAGCGCCTCGTCAGCGCGGCGTCGGGATGCTTCGTATGCGCTCGGCTGTAGCGCTGCGCTTCGAGCACGTCGAGCGCGGCGGCAAGCGGTTCGCCCGCGGTGCCGAGCCGCTCGCGCACGCGCGAGGCAAGCGCGCGTGGCGCGTCGTGCGGCGCCGCGGGCAGGCCGAGCGAACGCAAGGCCCTTTTCATGCGATCGAGCTGGCGCACCCATGGATCGACGCGATGCCGGTCGAACCAGGCCCAGGCCGCGCCTGCGAGCGCCAGCGTGCTCAAGGCACCGATCAACAGCAAGGCCAGGTCTTCCCACGACGGCGCCGAAAAGCCGATGTTCTTCAACACGTCGAGTTGCTGACCGCGCGTGTAGTTGAGCACCCACTGGTTCCAGCGGTTGTTGATTGCCTCCCAGCTGCTGCGCAGGCTCGCGAAGAGCTCGGGGCTCATCGCGGCGAACGCGCCGGCAACCAGCCCCGGCCTGGCCTCGAGCCGGTTGCTGCGGCCGATGCGGTCGGGCGCGACCGCCCCGGTCGGATCGGCGCGGACCCAGCCGACCCCCGCCTGCCAGTATTCGGCCCAGGCATGCGCCGAGCTCTGGCGCACGATGTAGTAGCCGTCGACCGGCTCCTGGTCCGTGCCCTGGTAGCCGGTGACGATGCGCGCGGGGAATCCCGCGTCGCGCATGATGACGACGAACGCGGCGGCGAAGTGCTCGCAGAAGCCGGTCTTTCGATCGAGCCAGAACTCGTCGATCGCGTCGCGCCCGTACTCGCCTGGCGAGAGCGTGTAGTCGTAGCCACCGTCGCGGATGTGAGTCAGGATGGCCTGGGCGAATCGGCTGGCCTCCGCGCCGCGAAGGGCCGGCTGATTGCGCAAGGCGCGCGTCCAGGCGAGGGTGCGCGGGTTGAATCCGGGCGGCAGCTCCAGGCTCTGCAGGACGTCGCCGGTGCGCCGCGATGCACCGAGCATGAAGCGCGTGTGCGCCTCGGCCTTGACGCGAATGCGCTCGTAGACCGGGCGTTCGCCAAGCCACTGGAGATCCTCGCGCGCGACGGCCCGGAAGTCATCGGACGGCACCACGTTCGTGGTCGCTTCGAGCAGCGGTATCGAAGCGACACGAAGCGGCTCGAGCGTGACCTCGTAGGGGATCGACGGACCCTGCGTCTTCAGGTCGGGCAAGCGCGACGTCGCGCCGGCAGCGGCGACCGCGGAGCCGATGGGCCGCCACTCGCTGCCGTCGAACCGCGTCAGGACCGGGCCGCGAAAGTACATCTCCCCGGGCGACGGCGCGCGACCCTCGAACCGGATCCGCATCGCGATCGCCTCGTCGCGCGCGACCTCGGCCATCGAGCCCATCTTCATGCTGTTCGAAAGACCGGTCGTCGAGATGCCGTCCTGCGGCACGCCCCACAGCGGGCCGATGCGCGGAAACAGCACGAACAGCAAGGCCATGACCGGGGCACCGTACAAGGCGGTTCGCGCGGCCAGGCCGGCGGCCTGGCGCAGGCTCGGCTGGCCGACCGGCATGTGCGCCAGGACGAGCGCGGTCAGCAAGCCCCAGATCGAGATCAGCATCGCCGCGGCGACCGGCATCGACTGCGAATAGAGGAAGTGCGTGAGGATGATGAAGAAGCCGAGGAAGAACACCACGAAGGCGTCGCGGCGCGCGCGAAGCTCGAGCGTCTTCAGTGCCATCAGGGCGACTGCCAGCGTCACCCCCGGTTCCTTGCCGAGCAGGCTGTGATACGACCAGAAGGTCAGGCCGATCGCGAACGCAAGGACGGCGAGCAACACCCAGCGGCCGGGCAGCGCGCCGCCGGCCAGCGCGAGCTGGCCACGCCAGGCGAGGACAAAGGCGACGAGCAGCGTCGTCCACATCGGCAGGTGCGAGACATGGGGCAGCACCGTCCAGGCGATCACCGCGAGCAGAAACAAGGTGTCGCGTGTTTCGCGCGGCAAGCGGCGCCAGCCGGGCCAATGCGGCAGCCAGGCTCGTGTCAGCGCCGAGCTCACCTCGCTGGCACTTTCATGGCTGCCAAAGCGCCAGCGCTTCGAGGCAACGCTTGCACTGCGCTTCGCCTCCTTCAGGCACCAGCTCCAGGCCGGGCAGGCGCAGGCCGTAGTCGGTGCCGGCGCGTTCCGACGCAAGCGTCCAGGCCGTCAGCCGCGACAAGCGTTCCTCGGGCGCCAGCGAGCCGCAGGCGGCCCAGTCGAGCCACAGCTCCTGGCGCGCCGAGACGCTGGTGTCGCGACTGACCAGCTCGGCGCCGGTCTCGAGCGCTTGCGCCGCCTTCTTCCAGGCCACGAGCTTCATCGGGTCGCCGCGGCGATAGGCGCGCACGCCTTCGATCTCGCCACCCTCGCTGTTGCGCGATCGGGTCGGGCCGCCGCTGATCGGCCTGGCTGCGGGCAGCGCCGGCGCATCGCCTTCGGGGCGTGGATAGACAAGCAGTCGCGCCGCGGGCCGCCATACCGTCCAGGCGCGGAACAGGCCGAGCGGGAAGCGCGTTTCCGCGCTCATCGTCGGCACCTCCCGCAGGCCGCGCGACGGGGGCACGAAGCTCATGTGCGTCGCGGCCTGGCCGCCGGCGGGGACGTCGGTCCAGACCAGCGTGGCGTCGGGCGCGTCGAGCAGGCGCAGGCCGATGCCGAAGCGCGCCGTACCCGGACTGGTCATGACGATGTCGAGCCCGGCCGGTTCGCCGGCGAACGCGGCCGGCACCGGTCGCAGGTGCAAGGTCAGTCCGCGCAGGGTGCCGTGTGTGAGATGCATCGAGACGACGCCGCTGCCGGCGAGGAGAAAGGTCAGCACGTAGCCGAGGTTGAGCTGGTAGTTGATCGAGGCGAGCAGCAGCACCAGCAGGGTCATCGCGAACATCCAGCCGGCGCGCGTCGGCAGGATGTAGACGTTGCCCTGAGTCAGCGTCTGGGTGTCGGTACGCGGCAGGCGCGCCTGCCACCACGTGCGAAAGCGCGCGCGCGCGAACGCGGCGGGATTCAGCGTCGCGGCAATGCCGCTCACGGCAGAGGCACCGCCTCGACCATGGCGCGCACCTGCTCGCGGCGCCCGCGTCCCGCGCCGGGCACCGGCACCAGTCGGTGCGCGATCGTCTGCGGCAGGATGTATTGCACGTCGTCGGGGGCCACGTAGTCGCGGCCGCCGAGGAGGGCGCGTGCACGCGCCGCGCGCAGGACGGCGACGCCGGCGCGTGGTGACAGGCCTTCGACGAACCAGGTGCCCGAGCGCGTCGCCGCGATCAGCGCCTGCAGGTAGTCGAGCAGCGCTTCAGATGCGTGCACGGCCTGCACCCCGCGCTGCGCCTCGAGCAACTGCACCGGCGTCATCACCGCGCGCAGCTTCGAGATCGCTTCGCGCCGATCGGCGCCGGCCAGCAACTCGCGCTCGCTCTTGCGGTCGGGATAGCCGAGCGTGATGCACATCAGGAAGCGGTCGAGCTGCGATTCGGGCAGCGGATAGGTGCCGATCTGGTCGGTCGGGTTCTGCGTGGCGATGACGAAGAACGGCGCAGGCAGCGCGCGGGTCTCGCCTTCGACCGTGACCTGGTGCTCTTCCATCGCCTCGAGCAGGGCGCTTTGCGTCTTCGGTCCGGCGCGGTTGATCTCGTCGGCGAGCAGCACGTGCGCGAACACCGGCCCGGCGTGAAATACGAACGCTTCCTTGCTGCGCTCGTAGACGCTGACGCCGATCAGGTCCGAAGGCATCAGGTCGGCGGTGAACTGCGTGCGCGAGAAGCGCAGCCCGAGCGAGACCGCGATCGCATGCGCGAGCGTCGTCTTGCCGACGCCCGGAACGTCCTCGATCAGCAGGTGTCCACCTGCGAGCATGCAGGCGACGCAGTCCTCGATCTGAGCCCGCTTGCCGACGATAATGGTGCTGATCTGGTCGACGAGCTCGTCCAGTTGATTCCGCAAGGGTAGGCTCATGCGGTCACCTTACTAGAAAAACACTGACCGCAAGCGTCATGACAACGGCCTTCTACAGCCACCCGGATTGCCGCGGCCACGACATGGGCGCGGGCCATCCCGAGTGCCCGCAGCGACTCGACGCCATCGACGATTTCCTGATCGCGACCGGCCTCGACGACGCGCTCGATCGGCGCGAGGCGCCCGTCGTGAGCATGGACGACCTGGGCCGCGCTCACGAGAGCCGCTTTGTCGGCGAGCTGCGCGAAGTCCTCGAACAAACCGCTGCCGAAGGCAGGCCACGCGCCATCGATGCCGACACAATCGCCACGCCTGGCACCTGGGCGGCGGCCGTTCGCGCCGCTGGCGCGGCGGTGGCGGCCACCGATGCGGTGATCGACGGCACGATCGAGAATGCGTTCTGCTCGGTGCGCCCGCCCGGCCACCACGCCACGCGCGACCAGGCGATGGGCTTCTGCTTCTTCAACAACGTGGCCGTCGCGGCACGCCACGCGCTCGACGTGCGCGGCCTCGAGCGCGTGGCAATCGTGGATTTCGACGTGCACCACGGCAACGGCACCGAAGACATCATCGCCGGCGACGAGCGCG
>JBDTNU010000182.1:0-7122 GCA_039933535.1 Caldimonas sp.
AGGCTCTTCGACACCGAGCCGATGTAGACGACGCGGCCGCTCTTGTCGAGGCTCTTCAGCGCCGGCATGGGCGCGCCGGCGTAGAGGTTCTCGGCCTCGTAGTCGTCCTCGATCAGCACGAAGTCGTGCAGCTCGGCGCGGCGCAGCAGGCGCTGCCGCCGCTCGAGCGAGAGCGTGGCCGTGGTCGGGCTCTGGTGCGAGGGCGTGACGTAGAGATAGTCGAGCGACTGCAGCGCGTCGACGACGACGCCGTCATCGTCGACCGGGACCTCGATGCAGCGCGGCTGGCGCAGCGAGAAGCTGTTGCGCGCGTGCGGATGGCCAGGCTCCTCGAGGCCGAGCCGCGTCGTCTCGTCGAACAGCGCTTCGGCGAGCAGGTAGTAGGCGTGCTGCGTGCCGACCGTGAGCATGATCTCTTCCTTGAGCGCGAAGACGCCGCGCTTGGGCAGCAGCCGGGTGCGGATCTGCTCGATCAGGTCGGCGACGTCCTCGGTCTCGAGGTCGGGCGTCCAGTGCGGCAACTGCGAGCGTGCCAGGCTCTTCGCGCAGCACTCGCGGAAGTCGTCGGTCGGAAAGAGCTGCGGGTCGTAGGTGCCGTAGATGAACGGATACGGGTAGTCGCGCCATTGCTCGGGCTTGGCCAGCGTCGGGTGTGAGGTCAGCGAGCGCCGGACCCGCGTCTGCCACTCGGGCGCCCGGCCGGAGGTGCCGCCGGTGCCGGCGATCGGCTCGGCGACGTCTGCACCGGGCGGCCGCGCGCCGACGGCGACGAACACGCCGCTGCGCGGCCGCGCCTGCAGGAAGCCTTCGTCGATGAGCTGCACGTAGGCGGCGGTGACGGTGTTGCGGCTGATGCGAAGCAACGTCGCCAGCTCGCGCGACGAAGGCAGCGGCGCGCCGCTGCCGAGATGGTCGCCGAGGATCGCATGGACGATGGCGAGGCGGAGCCTTGCCTGCAAGGGCAACTCAGGTTGGTCGGCCAGATCGAAGAGGCGCGACCACTGCACGGCGGCAGACGAGGTCATGGCGACCGAGTCTACGGCGCACTGACCGCTCGCTGGCGCGTGCGATTCGCCGCAACTGGCACTACCGCTTCGGCGCCGCCGTGATTACCCTCGAAGGAGGAGATCCGCATGACCCCATCGCAATCCGTCATCACCGCCGCCACGCTCGCCGACTTCAGCGCGGCCTGGAATCGTCATGACGCCGAGGCGCTGATGACTTTCATGCACGACGACTGCGTCTTTGAGGCGGCCGCGGGCAACGAGGCCTGCGGCACGCGCCACGCCGGCCGCGCGGCGGTGCAAAAGGCGTTTGCCGCGGCCTGGGCCAGCGTGCCCGACGCGCAATGGACGAACGGCCACCACGTCGTGCAAGGTGACTTCGGCGTCTCGCAGTGGACCTTCACCGGCACCGCCGCCGACGGCTCGCGCATCGAGACCGATGGCGTCGACATATTCACCTTCAAGGACGGCAAGATCCTCGTCAAGAACGCGTTCCGCAAGATGCGGCCGAACCTTGCGCCGCGATAGCTACGACCCTCGCTACGACCCGCTCGTCGCCGCCGATCCCGGCACCGGTCGCGACTACGCGCCGAGCTACTGGGTCGCCTCCGCCGGCGAGCCGCCGCAAGACGACGGCCCGATCGTGGCCGACATCGACGCCGATGTCGTCGTCATCGGCTCCGGCTCCACCGGCATCGCGACCGCGCTCTATCTGGCGCAGGAGCACGGCGTTCGCGCGGTCGTGCTCGAGGCCAACCAGGCGTCGTGGGGCTGCTCGAGTCGCAGCGGGGGCCAGGGCCAGAACGCGAGCGGGCGGCTGAAGCGGTCGCAGTGGATCGCGCGCTGGGGCCTCGATGTGGCCAGGCGCCTCGACACCGAGATCCGTACCGGCTTCGAGAATTTTCGCGAGCTCACGCGCGAGATCCCGTGCGACGCCTGGGACGGCGGTCACCTCTATCTGGCGCATCGTCCCGATCGCCTGCCAGGCCTCGCCAAGGAAGCGGCGCTGATGCGCGACACCTTCGGCTACCGCACCCGGATGATGAGCGCCGACGAGGTCAGGCGCGACTACTGCGACGAGCGCGAGATGGCCGGCGCGATGTTCGAGGCGGAAGGCGTCGGCATCCAGCCGCTGAAGTTCACCTTCGGCATGATCAGGAAGGCACGCGGGCTCGGCGTGAAGATCCATCCGGCCAGCCCGGTGCAGGGCTGGCGCACGATCAACGGCGTGCACCATCTGCAGACTCCGGGTGGCACGGTGCGGGCTCGGCGCGTCGCTGTATGCACCGGTGGCTACACCTCGCAGAACCTGCATCCGCTGCTGCGCAACAAGCTGATGCCGATCCTGTCGAACTCGCTGGTGACGCGGCCGCTGACCGAAGCCGAGCTGAAGGCCACGAACTTTCGTTCCGAAACCTTCCTCACCGACACGCGCACGCTGCGTTTCTACTACCGCCTGTTGCCCGACAAGCGCCTGCAGATCGGCAGCCGAAGCGCGGTCAGTGGCGCCGAGGCCGAAGACCCGGTGCATCTGAAGCTGCTCACCGACGCGATCGCGCGCAAGTTCCCGCCGCTCGCAGGCATCGCCATCGACTACTCCTGGTGGGGCTGGGTCGACGTGAGCCACGACATGATGCCGCGCATCGTCCGGCCCGACCCGGCGCAAAGCGTCTGGTACGCGCTCGGCTACGGTGGTAACGGCGTCTCGTTCTCGACCTGGGCCGGCAAGCGGCTGGCCGAGCGTATCGTCGGTCAGGATTCGGGTCGCGAGGTGTTCAACCTGCCGATCTACGATTCGCCCCTCGAATACCCGAACGTGCTGAATGCGGTGCGCTCGGAGGTCTTTGCACCGTTTCGCCGCTTCGGCCAGCATGTGCTCTATCGCTGGTACTGGCTGCGCGACGAGAAGTTTTGATGCCCGGTGCCTCGTGCGCCGACGGAACTCTTTTGCCACTGACGGAGACGACACATGACATCGCCCATCCTCACTCGTCGCGACGCGATTGCCGCCGCCGGCGCCTTGCTCGCCGCCGCCGGCTTGCCGCTCGGTGCTCTCGCTGCCGAAGACGTCAAGAGGGGCGGCACGCTCGTCATCGGCAGCACGCAGATACCGCGGCACCTCAACGGCGCGGTGCAGTCGGGCGTCGCCACGGCGATGCCCTCGACGCAGCTTTTCGCGAGTCCCTTGCGCTTCGACGACAAGTGGAATCCGCAGCCTTACCTGGCGGAATCGTGGAAGCTCGCCGACGACGGCAAGTCGCTGACGCTCAACCTGCGCAAGGACGCGCTCTTCCATGACGGCAAGCCGGTGACCTCGGCCGACGTCGCGTTCAGCGTGATGGCCATCAAGGCCAATCATCCGTTCCAGACGATGATGGGGCCGGTCGAGCGGGTCGACTCGCCCGACCCGCACACGGCCATCCTGCGCATGAGCGTGCCGCACCCGGCGATCATCCTGTGCATGAGCCCGGCGCTGTGTCCGATCCTGCCGAAGCACGTCTACGACGACGGCAAGGACCTGAAGACGAATCCGAAGAACGGCGAGGGCCTGATCGGCTCGGGGCCGTTCAGGCTTGTCGAGTTCAAGCCGTCGCAGCGGACGGTAATGGAGCGATTCGACAAGTTCTTCCTGCCGGGCAAGCCTTATCTCGACAAGATCATCATCAACATTTCTCCCGACACGTCGACCCTGATGCTGGGCCTTGAACGGGGCGACATCCAGATGATGCCCTTCGTCTCGGTGCCGACCGACCTGAAGCGGCTGGCCGCAGATTCGAAGATCGCCCTGACGCCGCGCGGCTACGAAGGCATCGGTCCGATCAACTGGATGGCGTTCAACCTCGCCAAGAAGCCGCTCTCCGACCTGGCAGTGCGCAAGGCGATCGCCATGTCGATCGACAAGAACTTCATCACCAAGGTGCTGATGGGCGGCTTTGCGGTGGTCGACGACGGTCCGATCGTGCCGAGCAGCCCGTTCGCCGTGACAGACCTCGTGCGCTACCCGCTCGACCTCAAGAAGGCGGCCGAGATGCTCGACGGTGCCGGCTACAAGGCGGCGGCGAACGGCGAGCGATTCAAGCTGACCATCGACTATCTACCGGGGGCCGACGACCAGCAGAAGAACGTTGCCGAGTACGTTCGCGGCCAGTTGAAGAAGGTCGGTATCGCGGTCGAGGTGCGGGCTTCGGCCGACTTTCCGTCCTGGGCCAAGCGCATGGCCACGCACGACTTCGATCTCGGCATGGACCTCGTCTTCAACTGGGGCGATCCGGTGATCGGCGTTGCGCGCACCTACCTCTCGACGAACATCAAGCCCATCGTCTGGACCAACACGCAGTCGTACAGCAACCCGAAGGTCGACGAGCTGCTCAACACCGCGGGCACCATCCTCGATCCGACCAAGCGCAAGGCCTATTACGCGACCTTCGAGAAGATCGTCACCGACGAGCTGCCGATCGATTTCATCAACGTCATCCCTTATCACACGGCGACGGTGAAGAAAGTTGCCAACGTACCGACGACGATCTGGGGACCGATGTCGCCGATGGACGAGGTGTACTTCCGCTAGCCCGGCGGCGTGGGGCGCTGCGATCCTCCTGAAATAACGCCAGACGCTGCACGATGAAGCTTCTCCGCCCGTTCCTCATGCGCCTGCTGCAGGGCGCGCTGCTGGTGCTGGCGGTGGTGGTTCTCAACTTCGTGCTGGTGCATGCGGCGCCGGGCGATCCGGTGGAGACGATCGCCGGCGCCAGCGGCGGCATGAGCCCGGAGCTGATGGCGCAATTGCGCACTCAATACGGGCTCGACCGGCCACTCCTGGCGCAACTCGGCGTCTACCTCGGCAAGGTGCTGAGCGGCAATCTCGGCTACTCGTATTTCTTCAATTTGCCGGTCAGCGCGCTCATCCTCGACCGCGTGCCGGCGACGCTGCTGCTCGTGCTGAGTTCCGTCCTGCTGGCCTTCTCGCTCGGCACGACCCTGGGCGTGCTCTCGGCGAAGAGGCCGAACGGCGTGCTCTCGCAGTTCATCACCGTGCTGAGCCTGGTCGGTTTCGCCGCGCCGGTGTTCTGGATGGGCATCATGCTCGTCATCCTGTTCGCGTCGGTCTGGCCGATCATGCCGATCTCGGGCATGCGGGCCATCGATTCGAGCGGCGGCGGCATACGCGACGTGATCGACGTCGCCCATCACCTGATCTTGCCGACGGTGACGCTCTCGCTCGTCTACCTGGCGCAATACAGCCGCCTGGCCCGCTCGTCGATGCTCGACGTCCTCGGCGCCGACTTCATCCGCACCGCTCGCGCCAAGGGCCTGCCCGAGCGCGTGGTGCTCTACAAGCACGCGCTGCGCAACGCCTTGCTGCCGGTGGTCACGGTGCTCGGCCTGCAGTTCGGCAACGTGCTTGCCGGCGCGATCCTGGTCGAGACGGTATTCAACTGGCCCGGCCTTGGCCGCCTGGCCTTCGAATCGGTGCTGCGGCGCGACTATCCGACGATCCTCGGCATCCTGCTGTTCGCGTCGATCGTCGTCGTGGTCATGAACCTGCTCACCGATCTGGCCTATCGGCTGATCGATCCCCGCATCAAGGTCTGAGTCGATGAGCGCGATCCTTCCGCCTTCTTCTGCACCGGCCGCCGTCGCGTCGCTCAAGGTCGAGCATCCCACCGTCGAGGCGTTGCGCATGTTCCTGCGCAACCCCGCCGCGATCGTGGGCATGGCGATGCTGCTGGTGATCCTCGTCGTCGCCATCGCCGGGCCATGGGTCTTGCCGGCCGATCCGTTCGAGATCAAGGTGGCGCCGCTGACGCCGCCCTTCGGCGAGGACGCCTGGCTCGGTAGCGACTACCTCGGCCGCGACGTCGCGACGATGCTGGTCTACGGCGGTCGGGCGACGCTGCTCGTCGGCGCGGTGGCGGCGCTGCTGTCGGTGGTGATCGGCGTGTGCGTCGGCGCCTTCGCCGGCTACTACGGCGGCAACGTCGATGCCGCGCTGATGCGCCTCACCGAGTTCTTCCAGGTGCTCCCGGCGCTGCTCTTCGCGATGGTCATCGTCACCCTGTTCGGGCCGACGCTGGTGCACGTCACGATCGCGATCGGCATCGTCAGCTGGACGGGCACGGCGCGCCTCACGCGCGCCGAGTTCCTGAAGGTGAAGAACCTCGAGTTCGTGCGCGCCGAGCGGGCCATCGGCGCCCGCCATGCCCGCATCATCTGGAAGGTGATCCTCCCCAACGCGCTGCCGCCGCTCATCGTCTCGGCCACGCTCGCGATCGGTGCCGCCATTCTTTTCGAGGCCGGCCTCTCGTTCCTCGGACTCGGTGATCCGAACCAGATGAGCTGGGGCCTGATGATCGGCTCGAGCCGCGAGTACGTGCTCTCGTGCTGGTGGGGCGTCGCCTTTCCCGGCATCGCCATCTTCTTCACGGTGCTTGCCGTGAGCCTGATCGGCGACGGACTCAACGACGCTCTCAACCCGAAGCTGAGGGAGCGCTGATGGCCGCCGATGCGCTCCTCGCCGTCGACGACCTCCGCGTCGAGTTCAGCACCCGGCGCGGCAAGGCGCTGGTGCTGCACGGCGTCACCTTCGAGATGCATGGCGGCGAGACGCTGTGCGTGGTCGGCGAATCGGGTTGCGGCAAGAGCATGACGGCGCTCGCCGTGCTCGGCCTCATCCCGCAGCCGCCCGGACGCATCGCCTCGGGCCGCGTCCTGTTCCAGGGCGAAGACCTGGTGCGTGCGACCGACGCGCGCTTGCGCGAGGTGCGCGGCAACCGCATCTCGATGATCTTCCAGGAGCCGATGACCTCGCTCAACCCGGTCTTCAGCGTCGGCGAGCAAATCGCCGAGGCACTGCGCCTGCACGCCGGGCTCGACGGCGCAGGTGCACGCACCCGGTCCATCGAGATGCTGCAGCAGGTGGGCATTCCGGCGCCGGATCGGCGCGTCGACGAGTATCCGCACCAGCTCTCCGGCGGCATGCGCCAGCGCGTGATGATCGCGATGGCACTTGCCTGTCGGCCCGACATCCTGATCGCCGACGAGCCCACCACCGCGCTCGACGTCACGGTGCAGGCGCAGATCTTCGACCTGCTGCGCGACCTGCAGCGCGAGAAGGGCA
>JBDTNU010000183.1:0-7121 GCA_039933535.1 Caldimonas sp.
CTCCCGCCGCAGCGCCGACCGCCACTGTGGCGAGTACGGCGGGTTCCGAAGCGCCAATGTCCATGGCAGGCAATGTTGGCGAAGCGGCGCCACAGCGGGGCGATGGCGAGCGCGGCGAGGGCGAGCGCGGACGCCGTCGGGGCCGTCGTGACCGGCATCGCGGTGAAGCGGGAGAAGGGGGCGACGGTGGAAGTCGTCCGCGCAGCGCCGCGCCGATGCTCTCGCTCCCGCCTAACTTCGAAGGGCCCCTGCCGCGGCATCTGCAGCCGGTGATTCCGCCTGAAGCCGGCGAAGTCTTCGCCAAGCTGCTGTCGGGAGAATTCGACACCGAAGCCGAAACGGTGGAAGTCGAGGAGACGGAAGAGGCTGCCAACAAGCGCGTTCTCGCCGCCGAAGCCGACGCGCCCAAGCTGCACAAGGTCCTGGCGCAGGCCGGTATCGGCTCGCGCCGCGACATGGAGGAGCTGATCGTCGAAGGGCGGATCAAGGTCAATGGCGAGCCGGCGCACACCGGCCAGCGCATCTCCTTCGGCGACCGTATCGAGGTCGACGGCAAGCCGGTGCGCGTTCGCATCGTGCCGCCGCCGGCGCGAATCATCGCGTACCACAAGCCGGCGGGCGAGATCGTCACCAACGACGATCCCGAGCATCGCCCGACCGTGTTCCGGCGCCTGCCGCGCCTGCATCAGGGCAAGTGGCAGTCGGTCGGCCGGCTCGACATCAACACCGAAGGCTTGCTGCTGTTCACGAACTCCGGCGGTCTGGCCAACCAGTTGATGCACCCGCGCTTTGGCGTCGAGCGCGAATACGCGGTGCGCGTCATGGGCACGCTCGGCGATGACGAGCGCGGGCGTTTGCTCGAAGGCGTAGAGGTCGACGGCCAGCGTGCCGCCTTCAAGTCGATCGTCAACGGCGGCGGCGAGGGCCTCAACCAGTGGTATCGCGTGGTCATCACCGAGGGCCGCAATCGCGAAGTCAGAAAGCTGTTCGAGGCGGTCGGCCTCACGGTCAGCCGCTTGATCCGGATTCGCTACGGCACGGTGGTACTGCCGCTCGGCCTCAAGCGCGGCGTCTGGGTCGATCTCGACGACACAGACGTGAAAGCGATTCGTCGCCTCGCCAATCCGCAGGGCGAAGGCCAGCGCAACGACGAGCGTGGCGAGGGCCAGGGCGGCAAGCGCCGCGACGAGCGTGGCGGGCGCGGCAACAACAACCAGAACAATCGCCAGGGCAGCAACGACCGCAACCGCCAGCAGTCCGGTCCGCGCCGCCCCGACGAAGCGCGCTTCGAGGCGCCGTCCAGCACGCCCGTCGAGCGGCCGCCCCGTGAAGGCGGCGACGACGAGATCGAAGACGATTTCGATCCGAGCCGGATACCCAATCCACTCCAACAGACTTTCGACCATCGATTCGTCCAAGGCCGACGCATCGGCCCGAATAGCGGCTTCGGCGCGGGCGGCAGCGCGCCGCGACCGGTCGGCGGCCCCAAGGGCGACCCGAAGCAGCCCGACCCTTTGCAGACCTCGGTCGGCTACATCGGCGCCAACGCCTTTCACGGCAAGAATCGCGGCCGAGGTGGCGGCAACCGCGGCGGCGGCTTCGGCGGTGGTGGCGGCAGCGGCGGTGGCTCGGGTGGCGGTGGCGGCTATGGCGGCGGCTCCGGCGGCGGCCGGCGCGGGCGATGAACCCGTCGACCCGGCCGCAAGGCGCGCCGGGCCTACAATCGGAGGCTTTGCCCGAGTAGCCGGAGAACAGAGAACATGGCCGTCGAACGTACTCTTTCGATCATCAAGCCGGATGCCGTCGCGAAGAACGTCATCGGCGCGATCTATTCGCGCTTCGAAGGGGCTGGTCTCAAGATCATCGCCGCGAAGATGGCGCAGCTTTCCCGCGCGGAGGCCGAGGCCTTCTATGCGGTGCACAAGGCGAGGCCTTTCTTCAATGACCTTGTCTCGTTCATGATTTCGGGACCGGTCGCGATCCAGGTCCTTGAAGGAGAGGACGCAATCGCGAAGAACCGTCAGCTGATGGGCGCCACCGATCCGAAGAAAGCCGACAAGGGAACGATCCGCGCCGACTTCGCGGCCAGCATCGACGCCAATGCCGTGCACGGCTCGGACGCCGCGGAGACGGCCGCGGTCGAGATCGCATTCTTCTTCGCCGGCATGAACGTGCACGGGCGTTGAGAACGGTTCGTCACTGAGCGTCTTGATGGTCAACCTGCTCCAGTTCGACCGCGCCGGGCTCGGCGACTTCTGCGAGCAGGTCGGCGAAAAGCGCTTTCGCGCGACGCAGTTGTTCCGCTGGATCCACCAGCGCGGCGAGCGCGATCCCGCAGCGATGACCGACCTCGCGAAGTCGTTGCGAGACAAGCTCTCGACCTGCGCCACCGTCGAGTCGCTTCCGGTGGCGAGCGAGCAGGTTGCCACCGACGGGACGATCAAATGGCTGTTCGACATCGGTGGCGGCAACGCTGTCGAGACGGTCTTCATCCCGGAAACCGGTCGCGGCACGCTGTGCATTTCTTCGCAGGCAGGTTGTGCTGTCAACTGCCGCTTCTGTGCCACCGGCCACCAGGGCTTCAGCCGCAATCTCACGACCGCCGAGATCGTCGCCCAGCTGTGGCACGCCGAGTTCGACCTGCGCCGCCGCCTGAAGCTCGCGCCCGGCGAGCGCGCCGTGACCAATGTCGTGATGATGGGCATGGGCGAGCCGCTGCAGAACTACGCGGCGCTGCTGCCAGCCCTGCGAACCATGCTCGACGATCACGGCTACGGCCTGTCGCGCCGCCGCGTCACGGTGTCGACTTCGGGCGTGGTACCGATGATCGACCGGCTTCGCGAAGACTGCCCTGTCGCGCTCGCGGTCTCGCTCCACGCGCCCGAGAACACCTTGCGTGACGAGCTCGTGCCACTCAATCGCAAGTACCCGATCGCCGAATTGCTTGCTGCCTGTCGTCGCTATCTCGAGCGTGCGCCGCGCGACTTCATCACGATCGAATACTGCATGCTCGATGGCGTCAACGACTCGCCGGAACAGGCCGCGGCCCTGCTCGACCTGGTTCGCGGCGACGGCAGCGCGGTGGCGCCGGGCCTCTCGTGCAAGATCAACCTGATCCCCTTCAACCCGTTTTCCGAGTCGGGCCTGCATCGCTCGTCGGCGGCTCGTGTCGCCGCCTTCGCGGCCGTGCTCCAGGGCGGCGGCATCGTGACGACGGTGCGCAGGACCCGCGGCGACGACATCGCGGCCGCCTGCGGCCAGCTTGCCGGCGAAGTGCAGGACCGCACCCGCATCGGCGAACGGACCGTCCGCTCGGCGGCGGCAAGCGGCGAACGGCAGATCGCGCCGCCGATGTCGCGCCGTGCTCGCGCGGTGCCATCGGCGCAGGAACGGAGCCTGCCATGAGCCTGTTGGCGGTCGTTCTTCGTCGACTCGCCGTGCTGCTGCTCGCAGTCGGGCTCGCTGCTTGCGTCTCGACGCGTCAGATCACCACCACGAGCGCGGCCACGCCGGCCAACGAAACCAAGGACCGCATCACCGCCTCCGACGAGCCCGACGCACAGAAGCGGGCGCGCGCGCGAATGGAGCTCGCGTCGGCCTATTTCGGGCGCGGCCAGATGACCACGGCGCTCGACCAGGTCAAGCTCGCGATCGTTGCCGATCCGCTCTACGGCGAGGCCTTCAATCTGCGCGGCCTGATCTACGCCAACCTGGGCGATACCGTCCTGGCCGAGGAGAGCTTTCGGCGTGCGCTGCAGATCAATCCGCGCGACGGCGACACGATGCACAACTACGGCTACTACCTGTGCCAGCAGAAGCGATACGCCGAATCGAACACCTTGTTCGCGCAAGCGCTGGCGCTGCCGCAGTACCAGGGCGTGACGCGTACCCTGCTGACCCAGGGCGTGTGCCTCGCCTATGCCGGGCAGCTTGCCGAATCGGAAGCATCGCTCACGCGCGCCTACGAGCTCGATCCGGCCAGCCCCTTCGTCGCCACCAATCTGGCCGAGGTGCTGTATCGGCGCGGCGATTTCGAGCGCGCGCGCTTCTACGTGCGGCGGGTCAACGCGTTGCCCGAGGTCTCGAATGCGCAAACCCTTTGGCTGGCGGCGCGGATCGAGCACAAGCTGGGCAACTGGCAGGGTACGACCGAGTTCGGCAGGCAACTGAGCAACCGTTTCCCGGAATCGCGCGAAGCGTCGGCTTTCTCGCGCGGCGCGTTCGATGAGTGAGGGGGAGGCCGCGTCGGCGTCGGCCGCTCGGCCGTCCGCCGGCCGGCTGCTGCGCGAAGCGCGCGAGAAGCAGGGACTGCACATCGCCGCGCTCGCCGCATCGATCAAGGTCTCTCCGAAGAAGCTCGAGATGCTCGAGTCAGATCGCTTCGACGAGCTGCCCGACGCGACCTTCACGCGCGCCCTGGCGCAGACCGTCTGCCGTGCGCTCAAGACCGACCCGAGTGCCGTCATGCGGCTCTTGCCGCCGCCAGTAGGGCATCGGCTCGAGCAGGTCGGTGAAGGCCTGAACACGCCGTTTCGGGAGCGCCCGGGCATGCTCGTGCCGCCCGACTGGATGCAATTCTTCGCCAGCCCGGCGTTCTGGCTGACGACGCTGATCTTGCTGGCAGCCTCCGCCATCTATTTCCTGCCGGCGGGCCTGACCGGCCTGCCTGCCGGCCGGCTCCGTTCGTCCTCTTCGCCGACCGCCCACGCAGGCGTCGAACCGGGATCGCCGGCCGACACTGTCGTTGTCGACGTGTCTGCCTCTCAGCCGAGCGCGCGGTCCGTTCCGTCTGCCGCAGGGACGCTTGGCGCCGCGCGCGAGCTCTCGTCGACGCAGCCACTGGAATCGCCCGCGGCGGCCTTGCCTGCCGCGCCGGCGAGCCAGGCTACGCTGTCGGTGATGGCCGCTGCCGCGCCGGTGGCGGTGCCGGCGTCCGCTCCGGGCGGACTGCCTCCCGGCATGCTTCAATTCCGCATCGTGTCGGAGTCATGGATCGAGGTGAACGACGGTCGTGGCCAGACGCTCGTTTCGCGATCGATGAAGGCCGGCGAGACGGCTGCCTTCGATGGCACGCCGCCCTTGCGGTTGCGGATCGGCAACGCGGCGGGAACGCAAGTCGTGTTTCGGGGTCAGCCGACAGACCTCAAGGCGTTCACGCGTGACAACGTGGCCCGCCTCGAACTCAGGTAGACGACATCATCATGCGAGACGACCGTTCTTCTCTCGATGCCTTCATCGAGCCGGCGCGCCCGGCGCCGCGGCGCTCGCGCCAGGCGAGCGTGGTCTGGGGCTCGCGCGTCGTCACGGTCGGGGGCGACGCGCCGGTGCGCGTGCAGGCGATGACCAACACCGACACCGTCGACGCGATCGGCACCGCGATCCAGGTGAAAGAGCTGGCGATCGCCGGTTCGGAAATGGTTCGCATCACGGTCAACACGCCGGAGGCGGCGGCGGCCGTGCCGTACATCCGCGATCAGCTCGACAAGATGGGCATCGACGTGCCGCTGATCGGCGACTTCCACTACAACGGCCATCGCCTGCTCACCGACTTCCCGGCGTGCGCCGAAGCGCTTTCGAAGTACCGCATCAACCCGGGCAACGTCGGCAAGGGCGACAAGCACGATCGCCAGTTCGCGCAGATGGTCGAGGCGGCGGCTCGCTACGACAAGGCGGTGCGCATCGGCGTCAACTGGGGCAGCCTCGACCAGGAGCTTCTCACCGAGCTGATGGACGAGAACGCGCGCCTGGCCGAGCCGCACGCACCGCAGCAGATCATGTACCGCGCGATCATCATGTCGGCACTCGAGTCGGCGCGCCGAGCCGAGGAGATCGGCCTGGCGCCGGAGCAGATCATCCTGTCGTGCAAGATGTCGGGCGTCCAGGACCTGATCAGCGTCTACCGCGCGCTCGCCCGGCGCTGCGACTATCCGCTCCACCTCGGCCTGACCGAGGCGGGCATGGGCACCAAGGGCACGGTCGCGTCGACGGCGGCGCTGGCAGTGCTGCTGCAGGAAGGCATCGGCGACACGATCCGCGTCTCGCTGACGCCGCAGCCGGGCGAGGCGCGCACGCAGGAAGTCGTGATCGCGCTCGAGATCCTGCAGTCGCTCGGCCTGCGCTCGTTCAACCCGAGCGTCACCGCGTGTCCCGGCTGCGGCCGGACGACGAGCACGACGTTCCAGGAGCTCGCCAAGCAGATCGACGACTACCTGCGCGCGCAGATGCCGGTCTGGAAGACGCGCTACCCCGGCGTCGAGAAGATGAAGGTCGCGGTCATGGGCTGCATCGTCAACGGGCCGGGCGAAAGCAAGCACGCCGACATCGGCATCAGCCTGCCGGGCACCGGCGAGGCGCCGGCGGCGCCGGTCTTCATCGACGGCGAGAAGGCGCTGACGCTGCGCGGCGAAAACATCGTCGCCGAGTTCCATGCGCTGGTCGAGCGCTACGTCGAGAAGCGATTCGGCGCGACGGTCGCGGGCTGAGCTCGCGGCGGCGAACGACGACATGAGCGAGGCATTGCGCGCCGTCAAGGGCATGAACGACATCCTGCCGCCGGAATCGGCGCGCTGGGAGTGGTTCGAACACAAGGTGCGCGCGCTGATGCGGCGCTACGCCTACGCCAATGTGCGCACGCCGGTCGTCGAGCCGACGGCGCTCTTCGTTCGCGGCATCGGCGAGATGACCGACATCGTCGAGAAGGAGATGTACTCCTTCGAAGACGCCATGAACGGCGACCGCCTGACGCTCAGGCCCGAAGCGACCGCCGGCATCGTCCGCGCGATGGTCGAGCACAACGCGCTCTACAACGGGCCGCTTCGCCTGTGGAGCCAGGTCGTCGTATTTCGCCATGAGCGGCCGCAAAAGGGCCGCTATCGCCAGTTCCACCAGATCGACGTCGAAGCGCTCGGCTACGCCGGCCCCGACGTCGATGCCGAGCAGATCCTGATGTGCCGCGCGCTCTGGCGCGACCTCGGGCTTGTCGAAGGCCGCGATGTCAGGCTCGAACTGAACAGCCTCGGCCAGCCGGACGAGCGCAACGCGCATCGTGGCGCGCTGGTTGCGCACTTCGAGCAGAACGCGGATGTGCTCGACGAAGACGCCCGTCGCCGCCTGCACAGCAA
>JBDTNU010000184.1:0-7108 GCA_039933535.1 Caldimonas sp.
TGTCGAAGATGCCGTCCCTGATCATCTCGCGCGCGCCGCCGCCGCCTTCTTCGGCCGGCTGGAAGATCAGGTAGACGGTGCCGTCGTAGTTGCGATGCTTCGAGAGGTGCTTGGCCGCAGCCAGCAGCATCGCGGTGTGGCCGTCGTGGCCGCAGGCGTGCATCCGGCCTTCGTGCGTGCTCTTGTGCGCGAACTGGTTGTGCTCGGTCATCGGCAAGGCGTCGATGTCGGCGCGCAGGCCGACGGCGCGATCGCTCGTGCCGCTCTTCAAGATCGCGACGATGCCGGTCCTGCCCATGCCGCGGTGGATCGGAATGCCCCAGTCGGTGAGCTGCTTCGCGATCACGTCCGAGGTGCGCTTCTCCTCGAAGCACAGCTCGGGATGGGCATGGATATCTCGCCGGACGGCGGCGATCTGGGCCGCGTCGGCCAGGATGGACTCGATGACTTGCATGGCGAACTCCGTGTAAAAGCCAGTTTACCCGCGCCCTGTGGACCCTGCCTCGCCTGTGCCATAGTTTCGCCGTGACCACCACGCTCGTCCGCGCTGCCTGTCCGCACGACTGTCCGGACACCTGTTCCATGCTGGTCACGGTAGAGAACGGCAAGGCGATCAAGGTCCACGGCAACCCGGACCATCCGCCGACGCACGGGTCGCTCTGCACCAAGGTTTCGCGCTACCCGGAGCGCACATATCACGCGGAGCGCGTGCTTCATCCCATGAAGCGGGTCGGGCCCAAGGGCAGCGGCCGGTTCGAGCGCGTGAGCTGGGACGCGGCGCTGACCGACATCGCTGCGCGGCTCGCGAAGATCGCCGGATCCGACGGTGCGAATGCCGAAGCCATCGTTCCCTACAGCTACGCGGGCACGATGGGGCTGGTACAGGGCGAGAGCATGGCGGCGCGTTTCTTCAACAGGCTCGGGGCTTCGCTGCTCGACCGCACGATCTGCTCGTCGGCCGGCGGCGAAGCGATTGCCGCGACCTATGGTGCCAAGGTCGGCATGCACACGGAGCACTACGCCGAGAGCCGCCTCATCGTCATCTGGGGCAGCAACTCGATCACCTCGAACCTGCACTTCTGGACCTACGCGCAGCAAGCGAAGCGGGCCGGTGCGAAGCTGATCTGCATCGACCCGCGCCGCACCGAGACGGCCGAGAAATGCCACGAGCACATCGCCTTGCTGCCGGGCACCGACGGCGCGCTGGCTCTGGGTCTCATGCACGAGCTGATCGCCCACGACTGGCTCGATCACGACTACATCGAGCGCCATACCGAAGGTTGGCCGACGCTGCGCGAACGCGCGCTCGCATGGCCGCCGGAGCGAGTGGCGGACGTGTGCGGCATTCCGGCAGACGCGGTGCGCTCGCTGGCGCGCGACTACGGCACGACGAAGCCGGCCGCGATCCGGCTCAACTACGGCATGCAGCGCGTGCGCGGCGGCGGCAACGCGGTGCGGCTGGTCGCGATCCTGCCCTGCCTCGTCGGCGCGTGGCGGCATCGTGCCGGCGGCCTGCTGTTGTCGGCCTCGGGGTGGTTTCGCCGAGTCAGGCACGACACCGCGCTGCAGCGCCCCGACCTGCTCGGCACGCGTCGGCCGCGCACGATCAACATGAGCACGATCGGCGACGACCTCTTGCGCGACACGGGCGACGTACTGCCCGATGGCTCGCGCTTCGGCCCGAAGATCGAAGCGCTCGTTGTCTACAACAGCAACCCCGTGGCGGTCGCGCCGCAGTCGGCCAAGGTTGCGCAGGGCTTTGCGCGAGAAGACCTCTTCACCGTCGTTCTCGAGCACTTCATGACCGACAGCGCCGACCTTGCCGACTACGTGCTGCCGGCGACGACCCAGCTCGAGCATCTCGATGTCCACACCAGCTACGGCCACACCTACGCGATGGCCAACGAGCCGGCGATCGCGCCGCTCGGCGAGGCGAAGCCGAACACGCAGATCTTTCGCGAGCTGGCGGCGCGCATGGGCATGACCGACCCCTGCTTTCGCGACGACGACGAAGCGCTGGCGCGAACCGCGTTTCGCCCGCCGGCCGAGGGCGGCATCGACTTCGCGGCCCTGCGCGAGCACGGCTGGGTCAAGCTCGACATCGGCGAGGCGCCGTTCGCCAAAGGGGGCTTTCCGACGGCCAGCGGCAAGTGCCTCATCGACGCTCCCGGTCTCGGCGTGCCCGACTACCTGCCCAACTACGAGTCGGCGTCGAGCACGCCCGAGCTGGCGAAGCGCTTTCCGCTCGCCATGATCTCGCCACCCGAGCGCAATTTCCTCAACTCGACCTTCGTCAACGTCGTCAGCCTGCGCGGCATCGACAGCGAGCCGGTGCTCGAGATCGACGCCGGCGACGCGGCAGCGCGCGGCATCGAATCCGGCCAGCGGGTGCGCATCTTCAACGACCGCGGCGCGATCGAATGCAAGGCCGTCGTCGGTCCGCGGGCCCGGCCGGGCGTCGTCAACGGCCTCGGCGTCTGGTGGCGAAAGCTGGCCAGGGACGGTCGCAACGCCAACGAGCTGACGCATCAACGCCTGACCGACATCGGCCGCGCGCCGAGCTTCTACGACTGCCTGGTCGAGGTCGAGGCCGCCGCCGTCCCGGCCGCGGCGTGAATCGCGGCGCCGGAGTCGTGGCGGCGGCAATCGGCGGGATCGCGGCGGCGCTGCTCGTCGCCGGCGCGGCGGTCTGCCTGACGACGGGCTGCAGCACCGTCGGCTACTACGCGCGCTCCGTGACCGGCCACCTCGAGCTGCTGCAGGCGGCGCGACCGGTGCCGCAATGGCTGGACGATCCGGCGACGGACGCCGCCTTGAAGGAACGGCTCGCGCTCTCGCAGCGGATTCGCGACTTCGCCGTCGCCGCGCTCGCCGAGCCCGACAACGCGAGCTACCGGCGCTACGCCGACCTGCATCGGCCGGCGGCGGTGTGGAACGTCGTCGCCGCGCCCGAGCTCTCGCTGGCGCCCAAGACGTGGTGCTTCTGGGTCGTCGGCTGCGTCGGCTACCGCGGCTACTACGCGCCCGCAGGCGCCGAAGCGCTCGCCGCCGAGCTGCGCACCGAGGGCCTCGACGTCGCCGTCTATCCGGTGCCGGCGTACTCGACGCTCGGGCGGTTGCCGACCGGCGGCTGGCTCGCCGATCCGCTCCTCAACACCTTCATCGGCTACCCGGAAGGCGAGCTCGCGCGGTTGATCTTTCACGAGCTCGCCCACCAGGTCGCTTTCGCGCCTGGCGACACGCTGTTCAACGAATCGTTCGCGAGCTCGGTCGAGAAGATCGGCGCCGAACGCTGGCTGGCCGAACGCGCCGCGCCGACGGCGCGTGCCGAGTACGACGTCACCGAAGCCCGGCGTGCCGATTTCCGCGCGCTGACCTCGCGCTATCGCGACGAGCTCGCGCGCCTCTATGCCAGCGCGCAAGGCGACGACGCCAAGCGCGCCGGAAAGGCCGCCGTGCTGGAGCGGCTGCGCGCCGACTACGCGGCGATGAAGGTGACGCGCTGGAACGGCTACGCCGGCTACGACGCCTGGTTCGCCCAGGCCAACAACGCCGCCTTCGGCGTGCTCGCGAGCTACACCGGGCTGGTGCCGGCGTTCGAGAAGCTGTTCGAGCGCGAAGGGCGCGACTTCCCGCGCTTCTACGCCGAGGTCCGGCGCATCGCCGCCTTGGCGACGGCCGAGCGACACGCGGCGCTCGAGCGCTAAGCTCGCGCGAGTCCTCGATCCACCGACACCGGAGCGCCCATGGCCGACATCCACATCCACCGCGACCATCGCCTCGGTCTGGCCCGGGCGCGCAAGACGGCGTGGCAATGGGCCGAGGCGGCCGAGGCGAAGTTCGGCATGGAGTGCACGGTCATCGAGGGCAAGACGAACGACATCGTCGAGTTCAAGCGCGCCGGCGTCGACGGGCGTCTGGTCGTCGATGCCGATTCCTTCGAGCTGACGGCGCGGCTCGGCCTGCTGCTCGGCGCCTTTCGCTCCCGCATCGAAGCGGAGATCGAGGAGAACGTCGACGCCGTGCTCGCGGCCGCGAGCGGCGCGAAGAAGAAGGCGACGGCGAAGACGGCTGCGAAGAGGAAGTAGGAAGCGACGAGACGCTCGCTTCACCAGGATGACCGTGCGGCGCTCCTGCGCCGCAACGTCATTTCAGCGATTCGACGAGGTCGACGTATTCCTGCCTGGCCTCGTCGTTCGACTTGCCGGCGAGCCCGTTCCAGGCGTCCCACTTGGCGCGGCCGACCATGTCGCCGAAGCCCGGGCGCTTGCCGTCGGCGTCGCCGCTCGACGCCTGCTTGTAGAGCGCGTACATCTTCAGGAGCGTCATGTTGTCGGGCTTCTCGGGCAGCCCCTTCGAATCGACGGCGGCTTTCTCGAACTGCGCCTTGAGGTCGGCCATGGCATCTCTCCCTGGTTGTGCTGCGTTATGACAAGTCGCGATTGACGGCGTCGATCTTAGCCAGCATCGTCGGCCGCATTCCGGTTCCCGCGGTCCTTGCTCCATGACGACGCCTCCCGTCTCCAGCGAACGCATGTCGCGCGTCGACACCGCGTGGCTCAGGATGGACAGCGACGTCAACCTGATGATGATCGTCGGCGTCTGGCTGCTCCGGCCCGGCATCGCCTACGAGGCGCTCTGCCGGCGCGTCGAGGACAAGCTCCTGCGCTACGAGCGCTTCCGCGAGATCGCGGTGCGCGACTCGGGCGGCGCGACCTGGGTCGGCGACAGCGGTTTCGACATCCATCGCCACGTCGTCCGCGAAAAGCTCGAGCGCGGGCGCGGCCAGAGCGAGCGCGCCGCGCTCCAGGAGCGCGTCGGCGTCCTTGCTTCGCAGCCGCTCGATCCGGCGCGGCCACTCTGGCAGTTTCACCTGATCGACGGCTACGAAGGCGGCAGCGCGCTGATCGCCCGGGTGCACCATTGCATCGGCGACGGCATCGCCCTGATCTCGGTGATGATGACCATCACCGACGGCGGCAGCGATCCGCCGGCCCGAAGGGGCCGCGCCGCGCGCGCCGAGACCGACGGAGCCGACTGGCTCAACGACGTCGTGCTGAAGCCGCTCGGCGGCCTGTCGGCGAAGGCGGCCGATCTGGTCGAGGCCAGCATCGCCCGCGCGCTCGATGCGCTCGCCGATCCGCAGCAAGGCCTGGCCAGCTCGATCGACGGCGCACGCACGGTGGCCAAGGTGATGGGCGACGTCGCGGCGATGGCGATGATGTCCGACGACTCGCCGACCTTGCTCAAGGGCAAGCCCAACGGCAGGAAGATCGTCGCCTGGGGCGAGCCGATCGCGCTCGACCGCGTCAAGTGGATTGGCAAGGCGCTCGGCTGCTCGATCAACGACGTGCTGCTGGCGAGCGTGTCTGGCGCGATTGGCGACTGGCTTCGCGACCAGGGCGACGACCCGGCCGGCAAGGAGATCCGCGCCATGGTGCCGGTCAACCTGCGTCCGCTCGACCAGGCCTGGAAGCTGGGCAATCGCTTCGGCCTGGCACCGCTGGTGCTGCCGATCGGCATCGCCAATCCGGTCGAGCGCGTCTACGCCGTACGGGCGCGCATGAACGCGCTGAAGGCGAGCTACCAGCCGCTGCTCGCCTTCGCCGTGCTGGCGGTCGCCGGGCAGATGGCCAAGCCGGTCCAGGACATGATCCTCGGGCTGTTCGCCAAGAAGGCGACGGCGGTGATGACCAACGTTCCCGGTCCCGCCGTGCCGCTCGAGTTCTGCGGCTCGACGCTGCGCCAGACGATGTTCTGGGTGCCGGCTTCGGGCGACATCGGCGTCGGCGTCAGCATCCTCTCGTACGGCGGCGGCGTGCAGTTCAGCCTGATTACCGACGAAGCTCTCTGCCCCGATCCGCAAGCGATCATCGACCGCTTCGAGCCGGAGTTCGAGAGGCTGTTGCTGCTGGCGATGATGTTGCCTTGGGGAGAGGATTAGCTCGACGCCGAATCAATCCTCGAGCTCGGCCTTCGCCATCTCGACGTCGAGCCGCTCCATCGCATCGAGAGGCTCGCAGGCGGCCGCCTCCTCGTAGAGCTTGGTCGCCTCCTTCATCCGCTTGTCGCCTTCGAGCATGACCAGCCCGTTCGCGTACTCGACCATCGCGATCGCCGAGCCCGGATTCAGCTTCAGCGCGGTCTTGTAGTTGGCGAGCCCGGCGTCCTTGCTCGCGCCCTGCGTGCGGCCGAGCAGCGAGCCGACCTTGTCGATCACCTCGGCGTGGAACGCGCCGAGGGCGATGTGCGCGTCGGCGTGCTTGGGCGAGAGCTTGATCGTCGTCTCGAGTGCGTTCTTCACCTTCGCGCCCAGCCCCTGCGCCAGCGCCTTGGCGATGCTGATGCCCTGGCTGTAGCGGCCGAGCGCGTAGGCCATGCAATACCAGGCGTTGGCGTCCTTCGGGTCTTCGCGGGTGCGCGCTTCGGCGCGCTCCGCCACTTCGTGGAGGAGGGCGAGCTTGGTTTTCTCGCTGTTCTCGAGATAGGTCGCGGAGATCGCCTGCGCCTTGTTGGCGACGGTCATGCCGGCGCCGTGGCCGGCGGTGTGCGCCTTCAAGCCGGCTTCGGTCGCCTTCTGGAACTGTCCGGCGTGGTACAGCGCCCAGGCGGAGAGCACGTCGTCGTCCTTCGGCAGCGGCTCGGCGTCGCCGGTGTGCAGGCGCGCCCACTTCTTCTTCAGTGTGGCGTTGTCGTAGGTGTACGCGCTGGCGGCGTGCGGGAAAGCAGTCCATTTGGCCATGGCGGGGTTCTCCTCAGTGTGGCGAGAGATAGCGGGAAGCGAGGGCGTGCAGGTGTTCCCGGCCGTCCTCGTCGAGATAGGGAAGCAGCAGGCACAGCACGTGGAAGGCGCCGCGCAGCAGGGCCGGCCCGGCGCTCTCGGGCTCGAGCGCCTTGCGCGGATTCCTGACGTATTCGAAGCTCAGCCAGTAGGTGAGCACGACCACCATCGCGGTGGCGACCGGCTCGGCGTCGCGGCTTTCGATGCGCAAGGCGCTGCTGCGGCCGATGCCGTCGAGGACGGCCTGGACGGCGCGCGTCTTGCGCTGCAGGACGAACTGGAAGTGGCTCTCGAGCTTGCGGTTGTTCGAGAGCAGGTCGTTGAGGT
>JBDTNU010000185.1:0-7094 GCA_039933535.1 Caldimonas sp.
AAGAACACGCTGCGAAGCTCGACTTCAGCCGCGACATGAGCTACGGCGACTACCTGCATCTCGACGACGTGCTCGGCGCCCAGCAGCGCCGTTCCGAAGCGCACGACGAGATGCTCTTCATCATCCAGCACCAAGTCAGCGAGCTGTGGATGAAGTTGCTGCTGCACGAGCTCGAGGCCGCCATCGCCGCGGTCTCCGCAGATCAACTGCAGCGTGCCTTCAAGATGCTGGCGCGCGTCAGCAAGATCATGGAGCAGCTGGTCCACGCCTGGGACGTGCTGGCAACGATGACGCCGCCCGAGTACTCGGCGATGCGCCCGGCGCTCGCTTCGAGCAGCGGCTTCCAGAGCTGGCAGTACCGGATGATCGAGTTCAGGCTCGGCAACAAGAACGCGGCGATGGTCAAGCCGCACGAACATCGGCCCGACCTGCTCGCCCAGGTACAGGCTGCACTCGTAGCGCCCTCGCTCTACGACGAGGCGCTGCGCCTGCTGGCGCGGCGTGGCCTGCCGGTGCCGGCAAGCCACCTCGCGCGCGACTGGTCCGCGCCGTATGAGGCGAGCGAAGGGGTCGAGCAGGCCTGGCTCGTCGTCTACCGCAACCCCGAGGCGCACTGGGATCTGTATCAGCTCGGCGAAGAGCTCACGGATCTCGAAGACACGTTCAGGCTCTGGCGCTTTCGCCACGTGACAACGGTCGAGCGCGTGATCGGCTTCAAGCGTGGCACCGGCGGCACCGGTGGCGTCAGCTACCTGCGCAAGATGCTCGACGTCGTGCTGTTTCCGGAGATCTGGAAGCTGCGCACCGACCTGTAGCCCGGTCGAATCCGGTCATCCGGCAAGCGCCTCGCGCACGAATTCGAGCCGGTCCTGGCCGAAGAACATCGTCTCGCCGACGAAGAAGGTCGGCGCACCGAAGGCACCGCGCGAAACGGCTTCCTCGGTCGTGGCGACCAGCCGCGCCTTCACTTCCGGATCGGCAACCATCGCCACGAAAGCGTCGGCGTCGAAGCCGGCTTCCCCGAGCGTGACGGCCAGAACGGCCGGGTCGCCGAGGTTCGTTCCCGACTCCCACATCGCGCGATGCACGACCTCGAGATAGCGCATGAATTCGGCCGGGTGACGCATCTGCAGGCCGGTGGCACCGCGCATCAGCGTGAGCGTGTTGATCGGGAAGTGCGGATTGAAGCGAAACGGCGCGCCGTAACGCTTTGCCCAGCGGGCGATGTCGACGTTCATCCATCGACCCTTGGCCGGCACCGTGACCGGGCTGGCGTTGCCGGTCGCCTTGAACACGCCGCCGAGCAGCATCGGCCGCCAGACGATTTCTGCGCCGGTCTCGGCGGCGATCTTCGGCAGCTGCGTCCAGGCGAGGTAGGACGTCGGGCTGCCGAAATCGAAGAAATACTCGACGCTCTTGCTCATGGGTCTCACCAGGTTTCGGTCCACGGCCGCAGGTCGAGCTCGTGCGTCCAAGCGCTTCTCGGCTGGCGGTGCAGGTGCCAGTAGTTCTCGGCGATCGCTTCGGTGTCGAGGATGCCTTCTTCGGCCTTCTTCGCGTAGCGCTCCGGAAAGTTCTCCGCGATGAACGGCGTGTCGATCGCGCCATCGATGACGACGTGGGCGACGTGGATGCCCTTGGGTCCGAGCTCGCGCGCCATGCTCTGCGCCAACGCCCGCAACGCATGCTTGGCGCCGGCAAAGGCGCAGAAGCCGGCGGAGCCACGCACGCTGGCGGTCGCGCCGGTGAAGATGATCGTGCCGTGGCCGCGCCTCAGCATCGCCTTGGCCACCTCGCGGCCCATCAGGAAGCCGCCGAGCGCGCCCATCTCCCAGACCTTGCGGTAGACGCGCTCGGTCGTCTCGGTCAGCGAGAAGCGGACGTTGGCGCCGACGTTGAACACCGCCACCTCGATCGGCGCGATCTCGCGCTCGACGTGCGCGACCAGCGTCTCGACGTCGACTTCCTTGCGCGCGTCGGAGGCGAAGCCGTGCGCCTCGCCGCCCTCGGCGCGGATCGCCTCGACCAGCGGCTCGAGCTTGTCGGCAGTGCGCCGGGTGACGCAGGCGACGAAGCCTTCGCGTGCAAAGCGTCGCGCGATCGCGCCGCCGGTCGAATCGCCGGCGCCGATCACGAGCACCGATTTCCTGTCGTTCACGTCGTCGTCTCCTCGGGCTAGGGCGAGGAAACAACTGTGCACCAATGCGGCGGGGCTTTCATTGGGGCAAACCGCTTGTCTCGCAGGGCGGGGTCGGCGAGACTCGCCGCAGCCATGAGTGCCCGGGTTTTCATCAGCTACCGCAGCAGTGACGGCGCCGACAAGGCCACGGCCCTGGCGCGCGACCTCGATGCGATGTTCGGCGACGAGCAGATCTTTCTCGACAAGGAAGACCTGGTGCCCGGATCGCGATGGCGCGACGGCATCGTCGCGGCGCTGGGCAACGCGCCGGTGCTGCTGGTGCTCGTGACGCCCAACTACCTGGGCGCGCTCGATGCGCAAGGCCAGCGCTGCATCGACCGTACCGACGATCCGGCGCGCGACGAGCTCGAGGCCGGCATCGCCGCCAAGGCCCACGTCATTCCCTTGCTGTGCGACGGCGTCGACTCGATGCCTGCCGCCCCCGAGCTGCCCAAGCCGTTCGACCACCTGTGCGAGCTCCAGTGGGGGCGACTGCGCGCCTACGACTGGCGCGCCGACATGGGTCGCCTGGCCGATGACCTGTGCGGTCTCGGCCTCACGCCGCGACCGCTTTCCGCGCCGGGGACGTTTCCCTTGCCCATGAACGAGCCGACGACGACGCCCATGCCTCTGGTTGCATCAGGCACGGCAGCAAGCCACGGTGACGAACCTGCCGTCGGGGGCCGACGCAGCGTGCTGGGGCTCGCCGCCCTGGCCGTTCTGGGTGTGGGCGGATGGGGCTTCTGGCGCTGGCGGCAAAGGCGCGCAGCCCTCCTTACCGGCCCCTGGCGGGCGCGCATCGGCGCACCGGGCGCACCGACCTCGCGCGAGGGCGAGCTGATGATCTTCACGCTCGCGCAGCAAGGCGAGAACCTGCGCCTGACGAGCAACGCGGTCGACATCGAGCGCGACCCGGCGTGGGAGAACTACCGCGACTTCTGGAAGGGACGCACCGGCAAGGAGCTCAACAGCGTCTTCTACCGCGGCGAAGGCAAGATCGTCCATGACGACGATGCCTTCATCGGCAGCCGGGCGGCACCTGCTGCCGCTTCCGACGCCGACAGCGACGGCGATCGCTCCGGCAAGGTCGCCGCGACCTCGCCGAAGAAGCCCGGTCTTGAAACCACGCGCCCGGTCGCGCTGCGCCGCGTCGTCGTCGAGGTGCACATCGCGACGCCGGGAACCGACAGCGAGACGATCGACGAGGGCCTGTTCCGCGGCATCGTCGACACCGACGACCAGCGCATCCACGGCCGGCTCTGGCTCAGGAGCGAGCAGGCCGACAGGGTGATGGACTTGCGGCGCGGCAACTAATGCCGTCGAAGACAGTCTCCCGCGCCGTGGCAACCGTGCCTCGGCCGACGCGCGCGGGGGTTGCGGCGCGCGGGCGGCTGAAAGCGCGATTCCGTCTCCGCGTCACAGCCGGGGACGAGATTGCGATCGGCCCGGGCAAGATCTCGCTGCTCGAAGCGATCGGCGAAACCGGCTCGTTGACCGCCGCGGCCAAGCGCATCGAGATGTCGTACCGCCGCGCCTGGCTGTTGCTCGATCAGTTGAACCGTTCGCTCAAGCGGCCGGCCGTGTCGTCCGCGAAGGGCGGACAGAACGGCGGTGGCAGCGAGCTCACCGAGGTGGGCCGAAGGCTGATCGATCTTTACCGCCGCATCGAGGCGACCGCCGACAAGGCCTGCGCCGACGAAATCCGCGAAGTCATCGGCTTGCTTGCCCGCTGAAGCCGGAGGCCGCGACGTGCGCGGCGAGATGAGAAGACGCCCGCCAAGCGTTATATCCTGCGCTATATTTCGTGGCATCCCGGCCACGCGTATCCGCTCCCCATGACGAAGTCTGTCACGACCCGCCTGATCCTGGGCCGCTGCACCGGCGCCGCGCTGCTGGCGCTGGCCTGCCTGACCGCTCACGCCGCCGACCTCACCGTGTCTGCCGCAGCAAGCCTGAGCAATGCGTTTCGCGAGCTCGGCCCGGTGTTCGAAACCCTGAATGCGGGAACCAAGGTGGTCTTGAACTTCGCGGCCTCCGACGCGCTGCTGGCCCAGATCGCGAAGGGCGCCCCTGCCGACATCTTTGCCGCAGCCGACCAGGAGTCGATGGACCGCGCCAACGCGCAAAAGCTGCTCGTGCCCGGATCGCGTCGCAACTTCGTCAGCAACTCGCTGGTGCTGATCACGCCGATCGACAGCACGCTCGAGCTCGCCTCGCTGGCCGACCTGCAAAAGCCCGCGGTCAAGCGCATCGCGCTCGGCACGCCCTCGGGCGTGCCCGCCGGCCGCTACGCCAAGAGCGCGCTCGACGCGGCGAAGCTGTGGCCGGCCGTCGAGCCCAAGGCGGTCTACGCGCAGAACGTGCGCCAGTCGCTCGACTACGTGGCACGCGGCGAGGTCGAAGCCGGCTTCGTCTACGCCACCGACGCGGCGATCCAGAAGGACAAGGTCAAGGTCGCCTTCGCCGTCCCGACCGAGACGCCGATTTCCTATCCGGTGGCCGCCATCGCGGGCAGCCCGAACCCCGACGCGGCACGCAGGTTCGTCGACTTCCTGGCCGCGCCGTCAGCGCAGACGGTGCTCGCGAAATTCGGCTTCGGCAAGCCCTAGACGTCCGGATGGACGCCGCCACATGGATCACGCTGGCGTTGACACTCAAGGTCGCCGCCTGGGCGACGGCCATCAATCTCGTGCTCGGCGTTGCCGTCGGCTGGCTGCTGGCGCGGCGCAGCTTCTTCGGCCGAGAGCTTCTCGATGCGGTCCTCACGCTGCCCTTCGTGCTGCCGCCCACCGTGCTCGGCTACTACCTGCTCGTCGTCATCGGCAAACGCGGCTGGCTCGGCGGCTGGCTGTTCCAGAGCTTCGGCATCAATCTCATCTTCACCTGGCAAGGCGCCGTGATCGCCGCGACCCTCGTGTCGTTTCCGCTGGTGCTCAAATCGGCGCGCGCATCGTTCGAGGGCGTCGATCCGCAGCTCGAGAAAGCGGCACGCGTGCTCGGCCTGGGCGAGCTCGCGCTGTTCTTCCGCGTCACCCTGCCGATGGCGTGGCCCGGCATCCTGGCCGGAACGCTGCTCGTCTTCGCGCGCTCGCTCGGCGAGTTCGGCGCCACCTTGATGGTCGCGGGCAGCATCCCGGGCCGTACCCAGACTCTGTCGGTCGCGGTGTACGAGGCGGTGCAGGCCGGACAGGATTCGCAGGCCAACACGCTCGTCGTCATCATCTCGGCCACCTGCATCGTCGTGCTGCTGGTGGCCGGCAGGCTGGCGCCTTTTCGCGTCGTGCGTTGAACCCAGCCCGAGCCGACTCGCGATGAGCTTCGACGTCGACATCCGGAAGATCGTCGGCGGCGAACGGCGCCGCTTCGCGCTCGATGTCAGCTTTCGCACGCAGGCGCGTCGCACCGTCATCTATGGTCCTTCCGGCGCGGGCAAGACGCTGACGCTCCAGGCGATCGCCGGCTTGCTGACACCCGACAGCGGCCGGATCTCCTTCGACGGCGAGCGTGTCTACGACGCCGGCGCAGGCATCGACCTGCCGGCGCGTCGCAGGGGCTTCGGCTATCTGTTCCAGGACTACGCGCTCTTTCCCAAGCTCAGCGTGCGCCAGAACATCGCCTTCGGACTATCGAAGGGACTGCGCAACCCCGGCGAGCACGCCGGCGGCGAGTCCGTCGATCACTGGCTTCGGACCTTCGAACTCCTCGACGTAGCCCGGCAACGGCCGGAAGAGCTCTCTGGCGGGCAGCGCCAACGCGTGGCGCTGGCGCGCGCCCTGGTCAGCAGCCCGCGCGCCCTCCTTCTCGACGAACCTTTTTCCGCACTCGATCCGGAACTGCGCCAGCGCACGCGCGCCGAGCTTGACGAGTTGCTGCAACGGGTCGCGATCCCGGTGCTGATGATCACGCACGACCTGGTCGATCTCGACTGGTTCGGCGACGAGGCCCTGTATCTGCGCGAAGGGGTGATCTGCGAGCGATCGGCGGCCCCAGAACCGCCGCAGCCATCGCGATTGCGCGTGGTCTGAGCGCCGGGGGCGCGCTCAGCGAACGGCGGCGACGACCGCCTTGGCCGCCGGCTTCTGCGAGGCCGGGATCCTTGCGAGCGCGGCGCCTGCCGTGCCATCGACCGGCAGGTGCTTTTCGCGCCATTCGGGCATGCCGCCACGGAACCAATACACCTTCGAGTAGCCGGCGGCCACCGCGGCGCGCGAAGCCTTGTACGACTTCCAGCACTCCGGCCCGTTGCAGAGAAAGACCGCCGGCTTGTCTTTCGGTACCGAGGCCAGGGCCGAGAAGTCGTCCTTGGCCGCGTCGAAGTCGATCTCCTTCAGACTCTTCTCGACATACGACGCCAGGACCGCGCCGCGCACGTGCTCGCTGTCGTATTCCTTCTGGGTGCGGGTGTCGACGATCGTCACGTTCTGCTTGGCAAGCTCGGCCAAGTCTTCGGCGCTGACCCGGGTCGCGCCCTTCAGCGTGTCGGGCGTGGCGATGCCGAGCGAAGCAACGTAGGTGAACTGCTTGTTCGCGTCGGCCGACGCAAGGCGGAAGCGCCCGACGCCGGGAATCATGCCGTCGCTCGAGAGCACCCAGTCGTTGAGGCGCGCACAGTCGGTGGCGCAGAAGTCCTTGCGCACGACCATGCTCATGCCGCCGGGCACCGGTCGCGTGGTTTTCAGGATCCGGCCCTGCCCGGGATGCGCCGCGATCCAGTCCTTGGCCTGCCCTTCATCGGCGACGGTCACGTCAGCCATGTCGAATGCGAGCGCGACGAGCCCGCCGCCGCTGGTGTTGCCGTAAGTGACCTTCGAGAACTGGGCAAGCTTGATGCCCGCATCGGTGAGCAGGCCCTTGGCGACATAGCTGCGCAGCGAATCCTGCTGCGGCAGGTAGAGGCGCTTGCCCGCGAGCTTGT